>JASHQK010000646.1 GCA_030039195.1 Candidatus Sulfotelmatobacter sp. | reverse complement strand
CCTGCCGATCCGGTATGTGGTCAACACGCATTACCATCTGGATCACACCGGCGGAAACGCCGTCTTCGCCGAAGCCGGCGCAACCATCATCGCGCAGCGCAATGTCTACTCCTGGCTGCGCACGGAAAACCTCAAGTTCTTCGGGCCGTCGCCCAAGCCCGAGCAGAACGCGCAGGTGGAATCGCTTGTGCTTCCTGACATTCTGTACTCGGATGCGGTTGATCTCTATCTTGGGACGCGACTGATTCAGGTCCGTTACATGCTGGGGCATACCGGCGGCGACTCAGTCGTGATAGTGCCAGATGCCAACGTGGTGTTCGGCGGCGACCTGATCTGGCAAAAGCACTTGCCCAATTTGATTGACGCTTCGACTGGGCCTTGGATTCAGACCCTGGACAAGTTGCTGCAGGAGCATCCCTCAGCGACATTTGTCTCGGGCCACGGTGATCTGGCCACCCCTGCTGACGTGAGCGATTTCCGTGGTTATCTCACTACTCTTCGGGCTGATGTCGCTCAAGCCCAAAGCGACGGCAAGTCAGGCAAGGATTTGGTGGAGGCGGTGACGGCCATGCTGAAAGAGAAATACGCTCACTGGGGATTTTTCGATTACTTCGTGAGCCACAACATTCAGCAAACCGCGGACGAATTGGCGGGAAAAAAGCGGCTGCCAGGCAGCTGAGAACTTTCAGATCCGCGAAGAGCCAAAAGCTGGCTGCCAAGAGCTTTTTTACAAGCCGACCCACTGTGCCGTGTGGTGGGCCGAGAATGAACCTCGTCGCTAGACGCTGGGAGCCGCCGAGACCCATTAGGCATCTCCGCATGACGGAGCATCGCTCACCGGATCTTAGTTCGAGTCAGCCCCCGATTCATTCGGTGTTGGTTCAAAAATCGGTGACCACCATCACCAACCCCGCAGGTCGGCTTTCAGATTGGATGCTAGGCAAGTCGGCGCAGATTGGCAAGTGGGCTTTGGTAAAAAGATGGCAGTTTGCTTGCAACTAAAGTAATGCGGCGTTCATGCAAATCTTCGCTTGACAATTTCGTCGTTCGCGTGATCTCGCGGCTTGACTGCCCTAAATGAAACGCTTGGTCATCCCGAACGCCCGCGATTTCTCCAGCGGGCGGAGGGATCTCGCGTGCAGAGGACTGCAGCGCGCGGGAGATCAGTCACTGCACGCCTTCCTCGGCCCAATAGCTTGTGCGAGCTAATACGCTGTTCTTGCCGGGCTCTTTCAGCCGCACGCTCAGCCGATGCAAGCCAGCATGTGGATTCTTCGGCGCGATGCTCAACAGATATCGGCTGTGAATGTGATTGGTGAAATCGGTTAAGCGCGCGTCGAATCTATTGCGCGTAGAGAACAGTTCGTACTCCCCGCCGGTCATGGAGGCGACTGTGCTTGGAACGTTTTTCCGCATGGCCTGCACGGCTAGCACGAACGGTGCCAGCAGGTCAGGATTAGGTTTCATCTCGCTTTGCTCGGGATGCAGATCCCAATTGTTGTTGCCGCGCAGGGTGTCGAGCAGGTTCGACTTCGACGGCGAAAATGCCAGCGCGTACACCATGGTGTTGCTGTTCCCAATACCCTTGATCACGTCATCGATCGTCGCCGACTGGCTGCCGTGGTCGCGTGTTTCGCTGATGAGCAGCAGCACCCGCTTGCGGTTTTGCGGCGTACTTTCCAGCAGCTTCACGGCATCATGGATTGCGTCGAGAACAGCGGCTCCGCCATCACCGGGCTCGAGGTTCGCTAAGTCACGTGCGATCGTGGCGTCATCACTGGTGAAGGTTTCGAGCGAATGCACCTTACTGTCGAAAGTAAGCAGGGCGATCTTGCTTCCCCGCTGCTCGATCACCGGATCCAGCATCGTGCTGAGCCCCCGCATGCGCGGCAGCTCAAAGTCGGCGCGCCGTCCGACTTGCACGGCTACGACCAGCGAAATTGGCTGCCCCTCTGGCGCTTCGTCCAGGCGAACGGGCTGGTCGATGCCATCGTCTTCCACAATGAAATCTTTGGCCTCGAGTCCAGACACGATTTCGCCATGCGCATCTTTCACTAAAGCCGGAATGAGAACGACGTTGGCTTGCGATCGGATGGTGGTTTGTTGCGCAAGGGAATAGCTTGCGGCCAGAACCAAAAGGAGGGAAAAAAACGCGCAGGCGCTTCGCTCATCCCGCTTTGCGATTCTCTTCCAGAACGTCATCGAGCGCACTGGCCAATTGATGCAATCGCTTCTAGTAATCGGTTGCCCCACCATCTTGTTTTTTCTTGAGCAGGTGATATTCGTCAGCGACGTTGCCAGTGGACTTGCCAGATACATTTGGGGAGTTCCGGCACCAACTCGCATCAGGGCGACGAATTCAGCCAGTAATTAGCGCCTCCCCGTTGTTTGTTGATCAGCCCGGTTGCGACGCCTAACAGTGCGTAGGCTTTTGGCCACGGCGCAGACTGGCTCTCCGCGAGCGAGATCGCCTCGGCTTCATGGCCGCTGCGAATGAGCATCTTCGTTACAACCCAGAGCGGCCAAACCCTTGACGAGTCGTCCAATTTGGCGATCATCTCTTCCGCCGCGCCGAATTCGCCGAGGTCCGCATGCGTGACCGCAATCCCCTCGAAGATGTAGGGCCTCGTCTCGGCACCTGCGTTCATGGCCGCCTCATAGGCAAGCTCAAGCGCGAGCGGCGCGCTTGGATCGTGCTTCTCCGCTGCCTGCGAAGCCAACTGGGCCAGGCCGTCGGCGCGCTCCGCCGGTTCGGGAATCAGGTCCAAGGTGGCAAGCGCCTGTGCGTCGTTTCCCAGCGCCGAAAATCGCACGGCCGCGTCGCGCAAAGAAATGTTGCGCCAGGGCTCATACGAAAGCGCTGTCGCATCATCGAGCGCGCCCCACAGATCGCCCGCCTGGGCGCGCCGGGAGCCCACCTGCATCACGATGCTGTCGCGATAGTTGCCGCCGGGCAGTTGCGCGGCGGTCGCCAGCGCGGCGTCGAGGTCTCCCGTCCCGACCTGAACTTGGCCCAGGTACATAAGCAAAGTCTGCCTGGCTTGTTCCGTGCTGGCTTCGGCCAATAGACCGTAAATGCGGTCGACTACGGCAAGCGCAGCGGGCCGGTTACCTTCGCGGGCCAGCTCTGCCGCGATGTTTGCGTAAAGGCCCGCGGGCATAGTCTGGGCAAACCAGGGATCCTCGGGGTGATCTTTTTCCCAGTCAACGGCGGCTAGAGCCTCACCGATCGTTTCCTGCGCACCCGCTCGATCTCCGGCTTTGAATTGTTCTGCCGCAATCGGGAGCAAAGTGCCCACAAAATTGTTCGTCTGTCCGAAGTAGGGCTTCGCCCTTCGGATGAGCCGCGCCACTTCGAGAGCGTGCTCGAAATCGTGATGCTCGCCAAGCCATAGCACAACAGAGCCATAAGCGTTCGCCTTCGCCGCATCCTGCCCGTTCGAGGAGTTCTGAATCACTTCCAGAGCCATCGGTAGGTTTCCCTCAGACGCAAGCGTGTAGGCAATGCTTCCCGCAGCGGAGACCCGGGCTCCCGGGGTCCCGGCCCGCTGCATTGTGGTCAGAGCGCCCTCGAAGTCGCTGATGCGGGTTTGCTGTCCAGCGATATTGTCAGCGGCGCTGGATCGCTGGGGCTTGTCGAGTTGCGGAATCAGCGCGCTCGCTTGGCGAAGGAAGGATTGTGCCTGGCTGAAAGATGCGGAATCCTGTGCAGATTCCTGCGGAAGCGCGTTCATCGAAAAGAAAAAGATGACGCCGGAAAAGACAGCGATTCCTCGCAGGATCGCCATATCTTTGCGATTATCCGGTCTTGCGTTTCTCGTCGAGCACTTCATCGAGCGCACTGGCTAATTGATGCGCCCGCTTCTGGTAATCGGTTGCCCCACCGTCTTGTTTTTTCTTGAGCAGGTGATATTCGTCGGCGATATTGAGGGCGGCCAGCACGGCCAGGCGGACCGTATCGATGGTGTTGGTGGCTTCGGCGACGGCTCGCATCTTGGAATCGACGTATTCGGCGAGCTTGAGGATGTACTCCGGATCGGACCCGCGCAGATTGTAGGCCTGATCGAAAATCTCCACCCGCACGCTGGAGTTCTGCGCGTCTTTGAAGGTTTGATCTTTGGTCGCCGTTGCCATCAAATCACGTCATTCCTGTGGGGACAGCCGCCCTCGGCTGTCCGGCGGAGCGAAGCTCCGCAGCGTGCTTAGACCTAGCTGGCTTCCGCGATCGATTCGATTTGTGCCAGCATCTTCTCCACGCGGGCGCGAATCTCCTCGCGCTCTTTCTTCAGTTGCACCGTCTCGCGGCGAAGTGCGTCGAGCTCTTCTTCGCGGTCGTGCAACTGATGGCGCAATCTCTGGGCGTCGTTTTGCGCCGACGCTTGCGCCTGGCGCGCGGCCTTGTACATCTCTATGGTGCGATAAACTTTCTCTTCCAGCGCCTGAAAATGATCCGCCGGAACCTGATCTGCCACTGTTTCGACTGCGTTCAAAGCCATAAGCGCACTGTTCCCCAGAAAAGTTCGGCTCTTGGCAGTATACTCTAGCCGGTTGTGGAGAAAGCGGGGATGTCACGAGCAAATGAACGCCTTGTCCAGTTCAGGAACCACGTTAATGCTGCGTGGAAGCTCTTCTTGTCGCTATTGAAGCGGGACTGGAAGCTATCTGATTACCCTCTTGCGGTGCGTAAGCACGAGATCGATCCCAACTATCCAGGTACTCGACTGAAACAGCATCGGTATTCCGTTGCTATCGTGAACTGGTGGGTTATGGCTGGCAGCGGTGATACGAAGCAGCAAGCGCTGGACGAATTGGAAAAGCGTTTTGCAGCCGAGAAAGCCGAGAGGATGAAAACTGGGAGGCCGCTTCCTCGACCGGGCACACACGTCCCGGTAGAGTTTGCCTCACGGCGCCGCGTCGATCCTCATTCTGAACTTGCCGAAGACTTCATACGGCGTGTTCTCAACCTTGAGTGGGCCTGGATATCCGACGAATCGAGCCTCTGGGACTTCCATTCCTCCGACGACAACAGAGCACTAATTACGAAAACCGAGGAGGTGTACGGAGTGGATGTATCGGACATTGAGTCGGCGAATTTGTCAGAAATCCTGGAGCGGATTGCCTCGAGCAAAAAGATCGTGAGATGAGAGCTGCGTTACTGACGTTGAGGACGAACCGTTCGTTCCGATTCAAATTTCCGGTGAAGCGCAGCAGGGGATGCAGAATTGGACATGGGGTAATTCTCCAGGTGTGAATTGGAGCCTGAACCCTCTATGTCATTGCTGCTGTTTGAATTGGTCGGGGCGATAGGATTTGAACCTACGACCCCCTGCGCCCAAGGCAGGTGCGCTACCAGGCTGCGCTACGCCCCGACATAGAGAAATTATAAATGACGTCGGCGAAATCGTTCGCCGAACTCACTGGCCAAAACGCCTGCGCTCAATCCGCGTGTCGCGCCTCAGGGTATAATTTGCATCCGGATATGGAGAAGCCGCGTTACGCGCTGGTGGCCTACGTCAAGAATGCCGCGGGAGAGTTCGTGGAGAATCTTCGGCGCGAACTGCATCCCGATCTGCCGCACCTGCCGGCACATCTGACGATTCTTCCCCCGCGGCGCCTCAAAAGCAGCGAGCAGGCTGCCCTGAACCTTCTCGACCGCATCTGCAGCCAGGAACAATCGTTTGAAGTACATCTGGCCGAGGTGGAAACGTTCATTCCGGTGACGCCCACCGTGTACATCCGCGTCGATGAACACGCTGCGCGGATGAGCGAGCTGCACGCCCACCTCAACGTAGACGCGCTGAAATGCGAAGAAGAGTGGCCCTACATCCCTCATCTCACCATTGTCAAAATGAGCAGCGAGGAGGCCGCGCAAAACGCCTGGCGGACGGCGCGCGAGCGCTGGGCGGCATATAAGGGAAGCCGTCGCATCACGCTGGAAAGACTGACCTTTGTGCGCGAGGATGCGGAAAATTGCTGGGTCGACTTGGCTCCCGTATCGCTTGGACGCAGACTGGTCTCCCGTTAGTGCTCCGGCCATCGTTCGTAACCGCAAAACTGATTACTCCTGCCTGCCGGGCATGGCCCCAGGTACAGTTCACTCCCGTGCGTTGAAATGCCTCAGACGCGGCTGTAATTAAAGACTAGGTCAAGGCTCCGGAGCACTCGCCAAACGCCAGTTCTGGTGCGGGTTTCCGGCCAACGGAGAACGGCGCATGCAGATCGGGGTATATGGCGCAGGATATCTGGGGACAGTCATTTCGGCTTGCCTAGCGGATTTTGGGACGCCCGTTTCCTGCTGCCATCCCGATCGCACTCGCATGGTCGAAATGGCGCAGGGGAACATTCCCTTTTTCGAGAAGAATCTGAAAGAGATCATTCGCCGCAATGTACGCGCCGGGCGGCTGGCCTACTCCACCGATATCGAATCGTTCGCTCGCCGGACGCAGGTGATTTTTCTCGCTGAAGACCGACCGGACCATCTCAACGACGTCGCGCTGCGAATCGCCAAGCTCGCCCCCAAGCCGCCGATTCTGACGATCGTGACTCCAGTGCCAGTCGGCACGGCGAGCTCGCTGGAGAAAAACATGAAGGATGCCGGGCTGCAGGCCAGCATTGTCTCGCAGCCGATGTTCTTCACCGACGGCTGTGCCGTCGAAGACTTCAATTGGCCCGACCGGCTGATTCTCGGTTCGAACTCCAGCGAAGCGGTACAGACGCTGAAGCAGATTTTTCATCCCCTGGTAATGCGCGGCGTTCCCGTGATTGTGACGAATCAAGCGACGGCGGAACTTGTGCGTGAAGCGGCGACGGCATTCGTCGCGACCAAGATTTCATTCATCAACGAAGTGGCGAGCCTGTGCGAACGAGTGAATGCTGACGCGGTGAATCTGGCGTTGGCTCTCGGCCTGGATAAGAAAATCGCACCACGCTGTCTGCAGCCGGGGGCGGGCATGGGCGGTGTGTTTGCCGAGTCGGACATGGATTCCCTGGTGCACTTGGCGCAATCGCATGGAGTTGCCCTGAAAGTGCTCAACGCGGCGCGCGATGTGAATCATACGCTGGCGGAACGGCTGGTCGACAAGATTGCCCTGGCGCTGGATTCGGTGGAGAACAAAGAAGTGGGAATTCTCGGGCTCGCGTTCAAGCCAAACACGAATTCGGTCGCTGGGTCGTCCTCGGTGCGGCTGGCTGAGACGCTCGTTTCAAAAGGAGCACGCGTGCGCGCGTATGATCCGGTGGCGATTCCCGAAGCCAAGACGCATCTCAACGTGCCGGTACGCTATTGTGAATCGGCATACGCCGTGGCGGAGGGGTCGGACGCGCTGGTCGTGGGCACGGGCTGGCCCGAGTTTCGCGCACTCGATTTCGACCGCATCAAGCATCTGCTGAAGAAGCCTCTCATCGTGGATACGAAGAACCTGCTGGATTCCACCCGCCTCCGCGCTTTGGGCTTCGAGTACGTCGGTGTGGGACGGATTTAGAACTCTCGACTTGAAGCCGACGAAGCGCCTTGAAGTTCCTTCCTGCGTTCCCTTACTTCGTCGGCTCCCCTCTCTCGCGGAGAACCGTTCTCGACTGTCTCAGTCGATGACCTCCGCAAAATTGTTATAATCATCCCGTTGCGGTGGGAGTAGCTCAACTGGCAGAGCACCGGACTGTGGCTCCGGTTGTTGCGGGTTCGATTCCCGTCTCCCACCCCAAGGTCTGGCTCGGGAAGGCTCCGTTCGGGTGCCCCATTTCTCGCCGCTTTTGCGAAAACTGGAAACCAGTTCCGAACCAGCCAGAACCAATCAGTTCACTAGTCTCGCCATCGCGGCCCCGTAGCTCAACTGGATAGAGCATCAGACTTCGGATCTGAGGGTTGGGGGTTCGACTCCCTCCGGGGTCGCCATGATCAGACCCTAGCCTATTCCCCTCAAGTGGAAACTGCGGACGCCTCACGATGCAGCCCAGCCGCGGAGCGGCAGAAAATGAAAGCCCGGCACGGCAGTGCCGGGAAGGCTAAAGTGGAATAAACCGAGTCCGCTTCAGCGGACGGCAGAATTTCATAACAGACCGAGATGG
>JASHQK010000645.1 GCA_030039195.1 Candidatus Sulfotelmatobacter sp. | reverse complement strand
GAATCCGTTGGCCGGAGAAGAATGTCCAGCTGATCGAAGGCTATTACAATCTCTGGCGCGCTGCCCAGGCAGGCGAGTTGTGGGAGTTCCTCAATGTGCCGGCCGATTGGTGGGCTGGCTATGATCTGTCAGGAGTCAGAGAGTGTGGCGAAACTCCCTGGCAAGAAGCCGAATGCCAGCGATTGATCGACAAGCACGGATCTGGAGTATTCGCAGGCCTGGATTTGTTCGGCGCCGTCTCCATTGGCCCTCGTGCCATCGCAAAGAGATTAGACTTCAGTCTGTGTCATGCGACGGCGCGTTTTCCGCAGTGGAAAAGCGCCGCGGATGCCTGGTTTGCGACTGCGGACCATCCCGAAAACATTCAGTACTTGCTGGGGATCCATGAATCCGATCAGGACAAAGTATCGGCGGCGGAATTGCCATCCTTCGCTGGTGCCGGCATTGTGGTAAACCGCGCGCGCTCCTGTTCGGTGGATAACTGGAATGCGGCGTCGCATATTGCCTCAGGTCGCATTCTCATCAACGTCGCTGACGATTGGTTCCCGTGTCCGCATTGGGATAACAAACTGCTCGAACTGCTCCCGGATCTGAACGCGCCAGCCGCAATCGATGTAGATACGGGTTCGCATCACAATCTGATTCCGTTTTCGATCATCACGCGGGCCTACTTCGAACGCCTCAGAGCCGACTACGGATACGACGGGTTTTTCTATCCCGAATACACCTCGATGTATTCCGATGAAGAATTCACCTGGATTGCCCGTCATGACAAAGTTGTGATTTCGGCCTGGCAGCACTTCTTCGAGCATCGTCATCCGGTTTTAGGCAAAGCCCAGATCGACGACGTATACCGGAAACAAAATGCTCCCGAACATTACACCGAGGGCAAGAAGCTAATGGATGCGCGGCTCAGAGAGATCGGCATCTCGCCGGTTTTAGTTCAAGCACCGTCGCAGCGAAAGAAACTGTTGGTTTGCGCTCCGGGAGAGACATTCTCTCGACTGTGGGTCGCGCACTGGACAACGCTCATTACGACGCTTGAAAAGCATTTCGAAATGGACTCGGACGGTCAGCCGGGCGTCGGTTCGCTGTTCAGCTATTCGACGAACGTTTACGTCACGCGCTCGTCGATTTTGCACGAAATCCTGAAGACGCCGTTGAAGCCGGACTATGTGTTGTGGATCGATGACGATAACCTCGTTACTCCAGACAAAGTGCTTCAGTTGGCGCAAGACTTGGAGAACGACTCGGCTCTTGATGCGGTGGCCGGCTGGTGCTTTCTCGAACGCGGAGAAGGCGTGTGTATTTCCGCCGGCAATTTCGACGCTACCGATCAGATCGAGTTTATGACTTACGGGCAGTTGTGTTCCAGCCGCGATCCGGTTTGCCGTGTGGACGGGACCGGGTTCCCGGTCATATTGATGAGATATCGATTGCTCGAACGCGTCGGACACGAAGCCTTTTACCCGAGATTGTCCAAGCACTATCGCTGGGGTTTTTCGGGAGAGGACATTGCGTTTTGTTTGCGTGCTCGCGAGGTCGGGGCCAGATTGGCCGTAGATAGGCGTGTTGAAGTTCCGCACCTAAAATTGGGCGTGTTCCGTCCCAACATCACTTCGTCTGAGAAGATCTCAGAGAATCAGGAGAAAACAGCATGACAGTTACTTATTTGTATCCCAATACCGGGACAACTCCGCCCACGGCGGCGCAGGCAGCGCTTCAGACGTTGATGACGATCGAGGTGAACGCTCTTGACGCAGACACGCAGGGCGTCATCACGCACAACTGGGGACTGTCGGCTGCGGAGACCGGTTTCTATCGGCCCGTAATCAGCACGAAGTATCTGGTGCGCGAGACCGCGGGAGATTATTTGACATGGGCTTTGCCGGCGAGTTCAGCAAATGCTCTTACGTTCAACAAAACTTCGGGCGGCGGCACGGGTGGCACTTTCGTGGTGGATCTGCTCAGGCCGCACACGTTGATTCAGTAGGTTCCTCGCGTGAAAACGCGAGCCTGAGCGGTCGCCGGCCAGCGTCGTTCGGGAGTTAGCCCACAGCGCAACCTTATAAGGGGGTTGCCGGAGTTTCCAGGATTTCCTGGATTCTTCGGTGACCCCCTTTTGCGTTGTGGGGGAGAGGAAGGGACATGATCGCAGGACGAGTTACCAGGGTCGTGAATCCGCGCAAACACAACGCGAAGAGATCGCACCCGCGTAAGAAGGCCAGCGCCAGGCCGAGACACCGCAGGCGCACCAAGAGTAACCCGGCGTATCTGATGACGCTTGGGCCGATGGTTAACCCAAAAAGGAGCAGTATGGCACAGCACAAGAAAAAGAAGAACAAATCCCACGCGCATCATCGGCCACGCTCGAATGCGCGTCACAAAAACGCAAAGCGCCGGAGCGGAGTTTCAAAAACCGCCGTCATGGCTTACGCCAAGCGCCATGGCATGAAAATGGTGGGGCGCAAAGGCAACCGCCGTTCTCACAACCCGATGGCGACTTCGATCTCGCTGTCGCGTCCCTCTGGCATCGTGCAGGCCGGAGTCGCCGTGCTGGTCGGAGTCGCGGCAACCAAAGCAATCGTGTCGGCGCTGCCGAGCGAGGTCACTGGATCTCCGCTCTATTCGACCGTCGCCGCCGCTGGTGTCGCGATCGCGGTGTGGTGGGTCGGCGGATTCATCAACCCCGAGTTCGGAGCCGCGGCTGGTCTCGGTGGAATCGCCGAAGCCGGCTCGATCGCACTCAACGCATTCCTGCCCTCCGTTGGTTCGACGCTCGCATTGAGCGGTCGAGGACGGCTGGGCGATTTTGTTCCGGGACGCTTCGTCGTTCCGCAAAACCCGATTTTGGACGCGGCCACCGGTTTGCCGAAACGGCAAGCGATGGTGGTTTCCGCCTATCCGAAGGCTTACGGCGCGGCCTAAACAAGAGCCGAATTCATTGAGGAGCACACGATAACATGCCACTCAGCGCATCCCAGCAAGTCGCTCAGGCCGCCGCCGCTGGCGCAGCCGCCGCCATGCAGCAAACGCAAGGTCCCGGTGGAACCACCGGAAACGTTGCCGCCGCCGCTCAAGCCATCACGGCTCAACAGTCCTTCATCATCGAATCGTTCCGAGGTCAGATTTACATCTCGGATGAGCTCGACGTGCAGGACACTCCGGTGTACGACACTCTCACGTACGCCGCGGGCGCAACCATCAACACGCCCAATTCGGCGCTGTTCTCAAACGTCGAAGCCAACTCGGGCAAGACGTACGCCCAAACCAACATGCAGGAAAACCGGCGTCTCGC
>JASHQK010000644.1 GCA_030039195.1 Candidatus Sulfotelmatobacter sp. | reverse complement strand
CTGCCCATCTTCATCGTGCGGGTGAAAGACGAGGCCGGCAACGTCACCGAGCGCAAATACAAGCTCAATACACCGATCGTGAAGCGAGTCTTAGCGCCCGGCGAAGTTCCCTCCCAGCCGGTTCGAAAGCGAAGACGCTGAAAAGGAACGATTTCTGGCCAGCTCTCCTTCTTTTGAATTCCATATCTGCCGCGCCGATGTTCTACGTAATTTCGTATACAGCGAGAAACCAAGGGTGAGAACCCATTAAAAACACACGGGTTAACTGATTTTCAATTTGGATTCTTACGTGCATCGCACCCCCGTTGATTTTCTTAACAGCTCTAAGCTCCGAGGACAGAGGCGTCAGCGGACGCATTAGCGGCGGAGATGTAAGTTCGGGGTTCCAACTCTCACGGTTCAAGAGAAGTTCCGGTTCCTAAATTTTGAAAAAAGAAAGTAGTGCGGGTCGAACGGAGACGGCATCGGCGCGCGCGAATGTTGTTGCCGTAACACTTTTGCGATCGAGATTTTCAAGGAGGCAGGAAATGCGATTTAGAACAGCAATGACGCTGTTGATGCTGCTGGCCGTGGTAGGTCTGCTCATCCCCAGCATGGTGGCGCAGAGCATAACGACGGGTGCAGTGACCGGTGTCGTGACCGACCCCACCGGCGCGATCGTACCCAATGTGAAAGTGACCCTGACCAGCAACGAAACTGGCGCAGCTATAACCCAGGCGACCAACCCAACCGGCGGCTTTACGTTCCCGCTACTGAAGCCTGGGTCCTACAAGCTCTCGCTTACCCAGCAAGGATTCCGCACCGTCAATGAGAATGTCGACGTGGCTCTTGGCCAGACCTCAACTGTCAATATCAAACTTGAGGTCGGCAGCACGGCGGAAACCCTGGAAGTCAGCGGCGAAGCCCCTCTGCTCCAGACCGAAGACGCCAACATCAGCACTACGTTTAACCAGACGCAGATCACGGCCCTGCCCACCCCGGGTGGCGACATCACGACCTACGCGCAGACGGCTCCTGGCGTTCTGATGAATACCGGCGGCGCCTACGGAAACTTCAGTGCTTTTGGTCTCCCGGCGACATCGAACTTGTTCACCTTGAACGGCAACGACGAGAACGATCCCTTCCTGAACTTGAACAACTCCGGATCGAGCAACTTGCTGCTCGGACAGAACGAGGTGCAGGAAGTGGCTGTTGTGAGCAATGCGTACACAGCCCAGTATGGCCGTCAGGCCGGCGTGCAGGTCGACTACACGACCAAGTCAGGCAGCAATGATTTCCACGGCGACGCTGCGTTTTTCTACAACAGCAGCATGTTCAACGCCAACGACTGGTTCCAGAAGAATGCTGAGATATCGGGTGGTAGCCCGAACACCCCGCCCTTCGCAGTCAACCACATGTGGGCGGGATCCATTGGCGGCCCGATCGTTAAGAATAAGTTGTTCTTCTATGTCGACCAGGAGGGTTTGTACTACGCGCTGCCGAGTTTGCAGCACGTGTATTTACCGACGTCTGCATTCCAAACGGCGATCCTCAATAACGTCTCGGCAAACAACCCAACGCAGTTGCCTTTTTACCAAAACCTGATGAAGCTGTATGCCAATTCGCCCGCCCAAGCCGCGGTGCAGCCCATTCCGGGCGACTCGACTCAGGGTTGCGGCTCAACTTTTAGTGCGATTGCGGGTTTCGGGACAGGAGGACTGCCTTGCACCGAGGTTGCCCTGTTCTCGGGGGTGAACCACAACAAAGAGTGGCTGTTGACCGAGCGTATCGACTACCACATTAGTGGCTCCGACACACTGTGGGGCCGATTCAAGGCCGACCATGGATCGCAGCCGACCTCTACCGACCTGATTGACCGTGCTGTCTTCAGTACCGGGAGTATTCAGCCGGAGTATGAGGGCCAGATCAACGAGACACACATTTTCTCACCGAATGTGATTAACAATGCGATTCTGTCGGGGCTCTGGTACACGGCGATCTTCCTGCCCGATAGTGGCCAGGCAGCGGTCCTAGCGACTACCGGCGGATACAGCACCATCTCCGTCGGCAGCGGTTCTATTACCAACATTGGCGGCGGCTCAGGCGCTGGCCAAACGCCCGACTTCATCTTTCCTCAGGGCCGAAATTCCTCCATGGGGCAGTTGACTGACGACTTGTCGATTACGAAGGGGAGTAACACGTTCAAGCTGGGCATTAACTTCCGGCGCGACATCCTGATCGACTATGACGCGCAAAGCAACACGGGTGGCCTGCTCTCCTTTGGAAGTATGAATGACTTTGTCAATGGTCTGATAAACCCTGGTGGGGCCCTTGTCCAGAACTATACGACCAACGGCGACGTGCGAATTGGTTTCTACAGCATGGGACTGTATTTTCAGGATGAAGTCCGCCTGAGCCCCAATCTGAAACTGACCCTGGCCCTTCGCGGCGACCGCAATTCCAACCCCATTTGTTCGCAAAATTGCTACTCGCGTCTGAACACATCGTTTACGCAACTGGGGCATGACATCAACACCCCCTACAACGCGATCATTCTGAGCGGTCAGCATAGCGCCTTCCCGAGCGTCGAGAAGGTTGCATTGCAGCCCCGCTTTGGCCTTACCTGGAGCCCCTTCGGACACACCAGCACCGTGCTCCGCGGCGGCATCGGCATCTTCTCAGACCTCTATCAGGGCGTGCTGATGGATGAAATGATTGCGAACGCGCCAGGTACGGTTGGGTTCACCATCGCACCGACTACATTCAGTGCGCCCGTGGCTCCCGGTACGACTGTAAACGGCGTGCAGAGCATAAAGGATATAGGAGCGGGATCCTATACCTCATTCCTGTCGGCGTTTAGCGGTGGTCAGAACCTTCCCACAATCTTGGCCAACAATCCGTTCTTCACGCCCCCGAACTACACCTCGATTGCCAACCAGATCAACAACCCGAAATACCTGGAGTGGAACTTTGAAATCCAGCAGGCGTTTGGGCCGAAGATGACCCTAGACCTCGACTATGTCGGGACGCATGGCTACGACAACCTGATCCAGAACGCGAATTTGAACGCGTCTGCCGCCGCCGGGACCTCCTTCGAGGGGTTGCCACAGGTGACTGCCGGCGGGCTTTCCGGCACCGATCCTCGCTTTGGATCAGTTCGGGAGCTGGACAGCGTTGGTATCGAGAACTACGACGGGCTGGTCGCTACCTTCACTCGCAGGTTTACCCATGGCTTCCAGGGCAGCGTTAATTACACCTGGTCGCATGCCCTGGACGACCTTACTACGACGAACCCTGGTACACCCTTTAACCTGTTTTCCAGCATGCAGTACCAGATCAATCCAAGCTGCTTGCGCTGCAATTACGCGAATGGCGATGGGGATGCGCGCCACAACGTGACTGCACAGTATGTTTGGGACTTGCCATTCAAGACGGGGAGCAAGGGCCTGAATGAGTTGGTCGGCGGGTGGACGGTCGCGGGGACATTCTACGCTCACAGCGGCCTGCCATGGACTCCGCTGACATCGCAGGGCCAACCAGCCTTCCAGCAAAACACCGCAGTGCTTGGAGTGCCTCTTATCATTGCGGACTACACCGGTGGTCCCACCACTTGCCAAGTGGGCGGGCCGGGGCCGTCAACGGTGAACACCTGCGTGAACACCAACAACTTCCCGGCTATTGCCGCCGCGAACGCGGGCAATTCGTACACCCAGTCCGATTGGGGAAACGTTGGCCGCAACTCGTTCCGTGGTCTGGGCTACTTTGACACGGACCTGAACGTGAACAAAAACTTCACGGTTACGGAACGCGTGAAGTTCGAATTGGGTGGCAGCTTCTTCAACGTCCTCAACCACCCGAACTTTGCGTTGCCGAACCCCTACATCCAGGGTTTTACGGGCCCGTTTGCGGCAATGTCGAGTATGGCAGTCCAGCCCACCACTCCATACGGCGCTTTCCAGGGCGCCGGCGTCGAGGGTCGGTTGGTCCAGGTTCACGGAAAGATCACCTTCTAAAGAACCATTTATCCGGCGCGGCCCTTTAAAAGGGCCGCGCTTTTTTGTTTTCCGCTGATCTCACATCGGTTGTAACATTGCGCAGAAATAGTCCGGCCTTGCTGAGTTCTCCGGAGGGACGGGATGTTTCTCGATTATCGGTTCATCCGTCTGGTACCCCTTGTTGTCTTCTTGGCGCTTTGTGAGCTGGTTGCTCAAACCCACCCTGCCAATATTCGCGTTTACGTCACATACCAGGACGATCGCCCGCCGCACGAGCAACTGAAAATTGAACTCCTGAGTGGCTCGACGGGGATCAAAATGATGGAGGCCTATACTGACCAACGCGGTGCGGCCGACCTCGTGAACGTGCCAGTCGGTACTTATCAGATTTCGGTTACAGGCCAAACCATTCAACCGACGGTAAGTGATTTTTTTGATATTGACCCACGACGCACTACTCAGACCGTCTTTGTCCGCGTGAAACCGGCCGTTCAAGAAGGAAATAATGAAACCGGGGGTGGAGCGGCAGTCCCCGTCCGCGACCTCAACATCCCGGAGTCAGCGAGCAAACAGTTTGATCAGGCTACCGAAGCCATGAATCACCAGGATTGGCAGAAGGCCGTCGCGCATCTGAACCGGGCCGTCGCTATTTATCCGAAATACGTGGAGGCGTACACGAACTTGGGAGCGGCCTATGAACACATAGGCGATCCCGCGCACGAGCGTGAGGCGCTCACGAAAGCAATCGCCTTGGACGGCAATTTCGCTCCTGCCCTGATGAATCTCGGAATGCTGTCGATCATTGAGAAGAAATATCCTGAGGCAGAGGATGAGTTAGGCCGAGCTTCGGCAGCCGATTCGACGAATCCACAAGTCCTGATGCTGCTGGCGCAAGCACAATTGCTGAACAAACATTTCGATCAGGCCATCGCGAGCGCCGACAAGTTGCACGCCCTTCCCCACCACGAGAAATATGCGAAGGCACACTACATTGCCGCACGCGCCTTTGAACACGAAAATCGCGCCAGCGATGCCGCCATTCAGCTGCAGGAATTTCTCGATGAGCAGCCCACCGGCCCGATGGCGGACGCGGTCCGCAAAGAACTCGCCAACCTTCGCGGCCAAGCGGCGGCGACTCCGGCGAGCCTCGGGCACTGATCAGAAATTACACGGCCGCGAAGACAGGAGTGCCCGCGCCGACAATAATGCGCGTTTTGCGCGCAACCCCGGACGAAGGCGTCCGGGGCTACATTACTTGCCGAAGATTACCGTGCTAGAAAAGTGCGATGCGGCGGCCATGTAGAAGAGCAAAGGCACGGACAAATAAAAGTTCGTACGCGAAGCGAGGAACGCCTGGCGCGACATGGCCGCAGCGTTCACTGGCGGAGTTCCGGCAAGCGTGCCGCGAATGATCTTCTTATTCATCGGCCAGATGATGCC
>JASHQK010000643.1 GCA_030039195.1 Candidatus Sulfotelmatobacter sp. | reverse complement strand
TTCCTACCTGCCGTTTGCCGCACGAGATTCATCGTACTTCAGCCATGAAAGTCTTGCGTCATCCTGGGGCCCGCGCCACACGAGCGAGTACTGCATGTTGGATGGGCAAATTGGTACCATGTCGTTGATACGCAAAGTGAAGGAGCACTCGATGGCTCATCAACATCCTCCCCGTTTTCTGAAGATTGTCGACGACGCACGGATGCGCATTCGCGAAACGGATGTCGACCAGGTCAAAGCGCGCATGGATCGCGGGGACAAATTTCTGCTGGTCGACGTCCGCGAAGAAAGCGAATTCGCCAAAGATCACCTGCCGGGGGCGATTCATTTGGGCAAAGGCGTGATCGAACGTGACATCGAAGCTCGCGTACCCGATCTCAACCGGGAAATGGTTCTTTATTGCGGCGGCGGGTATCGGTCGGCACTCGCGGCCGACAACCTGCAGAAAATGGGTTATACGAATGTAATTTCGATGGATGGCGGCATTCGCGGCTGGCGGGAGAAAGGATACCCGCTGGCCAAAGATTAGACATGAACGCCGGAGTCCACTCCCAGCCGCTTTTGCATTTCTTCCAGCGTCACCCCCGAGGTTTCCGGATACACAAAAAGCACCACGAAAAATTCGAGCACCATCATCGCGGAGAAGAACGCAAAGGGGATTGATTTCGACCACGCCGCCAGGGAAGGGAATGCGAATGAGATGGCGGCATTCATCAGCCAATGCGAGAGGCTGCCCAGGCTCTGTCCCTTGGCGCGAACGCGATTGGGAAAAACCTCGCTCAGGTAGACCCAGATCACCGACCCCTGGGAAAACGCAAAGCTAGCGATGAAACCCACCAGCAGCCACACCAGCAAATTCTGATGACGATGCATCGAGAAGATAGCTGCGACACCGGCCAGGCAGGCGGCCGTTCCCACCGCTCCGATCAGCAGCAGCTTCTTGCGTCCCATTTTGTCGATCACCGACATGGCGATGACGGTGAAGATCAGGTTCGTGAATCCGACCAACACGGCTTGTAGATCGCCGGACACTTTGCTGAAACCGGCAAACGCGAAAATATCATTCAAGTAATAAAGAATGGCATTGATACCGGAAAGCTGGTTGAAGAAGCCGATGGTTACGGCGAGAAAGATGGGCAGAGCGTACTTGCGAGAGAAAAGCGGCTCATCGGCCAGTCCATGCTCGGCGTCAATCGAATCGATGATCTCGCGCAAGTTGCGTTCATAATCTCGTTCGCCGGTCAGCCTCAGAACTTCTCTAGCCTCATTGAGCCGCTGTTTCTTGACCAGCCACCGCGGGCTGCGCGGAATCGCAAAGAGCAAAATTAGAAAAAGCGCGGCCGGCGCTCCGGCGATGCCGAGTTTCCAACGCCACTCCACATCGATTCCTAAATGAAATGTTCCGACGATGTAGTTCGAGAAATATGCCAGCAGAATTCCAGCGACTACGTTGAACTGAAAGACTCCTACCAGCCGGCCTCGCCAACTAGCGGGCGCAATTTCCGCAATGTACATGGGGCCAAGCACTGACGATCCGCCGATGCCGAGGCCTCCGACGAACCGGAAGAACACGAGCGCATGCCAATCCCAGGCAAAAGCACAACCCAACGCAGAAATGACGTAGAGGATGGCCATGACTCGGAGGCTGTCGCGGCGGCCGTACTTGTCGCCGGGAATGCCGGCCAGCATCGCGCCCAGGATCGTCCCAATCAGCGCCGCCGAAACGGTTACCCCGAGCAGCCTCGTGGTGAGTTGATACACGACGGTGAGGCTGCTGGTTGTACCGGAAATTACTGCCGTATCAAATCCAAAAAGCAATCCGCCCAGCGCGGCCACGATTGTACTTCGGATCAAAAACGCGTTGAGCTTCATGGGCTTGCCTTCTGTAATCGATCGGACATCATCGCATATCGCTTTAGAGGTGACTAGCGTTTCCGCGCAGGTGCGTGACCAGGATCACGAACGAGCGCGCTGAGGATCACAGTGCTTTCCATCACTAGAAATTACGCTCCATGAAGAAGTGTCCCGGGCGGAATTTTGTCGTCCGGCGGAGTGTGTCACAAGACGGCGGCAGGGACTCCCATGCCCCATAGACTCGGCCCCAAGCTGATCCTCTCGCTCACGATCCTGATCGTTGCCATCAGCGTGGTTAGCGGATATCTCAATCTGCGCACTCAGAAAAAACAGCTGCTCGACACTATGATCCTGGGTGCGGACCAGCTCTCCCGCAGCATCACCAGCGCCACCTGGCACGCCATGCTCGATGACGACCGCAAAGCTGCCTACGAGATCATGCGCGTCATCGCCGACAAGCAAGGCGTGGATCGCATCCGCATGTTCAATCGTGAGGGCCGGCTGGTCTTTTCCACGGACGCGCGAGAGCAGCCGACCATGACCAGCATGTCGAACGAGGTCTGCTCGGAATGCCACAGCAAGGGCCCGATGCCGCAGCGGCCGACGCAGGATTTGCGCGTCCGCTACGCCACGTCACCGGATGGCGTAAAGACAATCAACATGGTGGCGCCGATCTATAACGAGCCCTCCTGCAGTAACGCCAGCTGCCATGCTCATCGCGCCTCGACCAAGGTGCTGGGAGTCGTGGATGTCGCCCTGCGCCTCGATCCCGTGCAGAAGCAAACGCGAACCATAACGATTCAGACCATCCTTTGGACGTTGTTGGAAGTGGGCATCGGGGCGGCATTCGTGATTCTGTTTACGCGGCAATTCGTCGCCGCTCCAATTCAGGAGCTGATTCAAGGCACGAAAGCGGTCAGCGCCATGGAACTGGACCACGACATCCAGATCACGCGCCGCACGCAGGAACTCGACGAACTGGTGGACTCGTTCAACCGCATGCGCGAACGGCTGAAACTTGCGGTTAACGAACTGAACGAGATGCAACAAACTCTCGAAAGCAAGGTCGAGGAGCGCACCCAGCAACTGCAGACCGCGCAGCGCAAACTCATCCAGGCCGACCGTCTGGCTTCGTTGGGCCAACTCGCCGCCAGCGTCGCTCATGAGATCAACAATCCTGTTTCCGGGGTGCTCAATCTTTCCATGCTGCTCGAGCGACTGATGGGTAGCGGCGCCTACCCGCCCGGGCGCGAGGCTGACTTCCGCAAATATCTGGGATTGATTTCATCGGAAACGGCGCGCGTAGGACGCATTGTTTCGGACCTGTTGTCATTCTCCCGCCGTTCCAAGCCGCAACATGCACCCGCCGATCTGCACAAGCTGGTTCATACCACCCTTGGCTTGGCCGACCACAAGCTGAGGCTCATGAGCGCCGCAATCGTGCTGAATCTCCAGGAGAATCTTCCGCAGATCGAGTGCGACGCATCGCAAATTCAGCAGGTGATTCTGAATCTGGTGATGAATGCCGCCGAAGCCATGAAGTCGCGCGGCGGAGGGACTGTCACCATACGCACTCATTTGGCCAACGCCGACGAGGTTGAGCTTTCGGTTCAAGACACTGGCGAAGGCATTGCTCCAGAAAATCTGGCCAAGATTTTTGACCCCTTCTTCACAACCAAAGCGGACGCCAAGGGCGTGGGGCTTGGGCTGGCCGTTGTTTACGGGATCGTAAAGGCGCACGACGGGGACGTGGAAGTAACGAGCAAGCGCAATGAAGGCACGACCTTCAAGGTTACGCTTCCGTTGAAGTCGCGCAAGGCCGAGATTGCAGCGATTGAGACGCAGGTACATGCAGTGTGAACGCGCTCTATCTGGTCGCGATCGGCAGCGTGCCCGAGCAGGCGATGGATTGGATTGACAGCGCGGCGTCCGAATGGTACCCGCTGCCGATTCGCCGTCTGCCTGCGCTATCGACTCCAGAAGGTGCATATGACCCGAAACGCCAGCAATATCAATCGGTCGAGATCATGAAGACAGTCGCGCAAGCCGCGCCTCGCGACGCTCATCGTGTTCTGGGCGTTACCAACGTCGACCTTGCGATTCCCATGCTCAGTTTTCTTTTTGGGCAAGCGCAGCTCGATGGCCGCGTCGCGGTGGTCTCCTTATGCCGGTTGCGTCAGGAGTTTTACGGTCTCCCCGCAGACAATCGCGTCTTGCGCGAACGCACCGTCAAAGAAGTCTTGCACGAGTTGGGACATACCTTCGGACTAGTTCATTGCCGCGAGCCCAGGTGTGTCATGAGCCTGGCCACGCACATTGGCCTGGTGGATTCGAAAGAACAGAAATATTGTGAGCGCTGCGGAATGCAGCTGGTCGAGAGATTTTCTTCGCTGGAGGCGGAAGTATGAAGAAGAATTGGCCGATCCTGGTGGTCGACGACGAAGACGTGATGTGCGAATCCATGGCGGCCTGGCTGCGCGAAGACGGATACCGCGTCGACACCGCGCCCAACGGGCAGCAGGCAGTTGAACTGGCGAAGGTCTCGGATTACGCCGTTTGCTTCATCGATCTGAAAATGCCCGGCATGGATGGCATCGAGACCATGATGGAAATTCGCCGCATTCGGCAGGACGCGTCAGTCATCATCATCACCGCCTATGCCACCGTCGACACCGCGATTCAGGCGATGAAAGAAGGCGCGCAGGAATACATTGTGAAGCCGTGCAATCCGCAGGAGATCTCGATGCTGGTGTCGCGCATTCTGAAGCTGAAGAAGCTGCAGAGTGAAAATGCGATTCTGCGCAAGAAGCTGACGCGGCAATATCGCCAGCACGACATCATTACGAAAAACCCGCGCATGCAGGAAATCCTCGCCCTGACGCAAGAGATCGCCAGCCTACGCAGCACCGTGCTGATTCGAGGCGAAAGCGGGACGGGGAAGGAATTGGTGGCGCGAGCTGTGCATTACTCCGGCACTCGCGCGGATAAGCCGTTCATCGCCGTCAGTTGCGCTGCTCTCACCGAGACACTGCTCGAAAGCGAGTTGTTCGGCTATGAAAAAGGCGCGTTCACAGGAGCGGTTTCGCAAGCCAAAGGCAAGTTCGAACTGGCCGACGGAGGCACGATTTTTCTCGACGAAATCGGCGATATTTCCGCCAAGCTGCAGGCCGATCTGCTGCGCGTTTTGCAGGAGCGCCGGTTCTACCGGCTGGGAGGAAATCAGGAAGTAGAGGTCGACGTGCGCGTCATCGCAGCGACAAATAAAAATCTCGCCGAAGAGGTTCAGCAGGGCCGCTTCCGCGAAGACTTGTACTATCGACTGAACGTGATCGAGATCAAGATCCCGCCGCTCCGCGAACGCCGCGAAGACATTCCTTTGCTCGCAGAACATTTTGCACAACGCATTTCTTCGGAGTTGGGGCGGGATGTGAGCGGAATTTCTGCCGGAGCTTTGAAACTTCTCATCGCCTACGACTGGCCAGGAAACGTGCGCGAATTGGAAAACGTGATCGAGCGGGCCATCGTCACCTGCCGCAACGGCATGCTCGAAGAACAAGACTTCTCGTGGCTGCAGCATGGCGGAGTATCAGCGCAGAATTGGGAAGTTCCCGATGTCCCTCTGGGAGAACTCGAACGCCGGGCCATTGTGGCCGCGCTTGAACGGAAACACGGAAATGTGAAGGAAGCTTCCGCGGCTCTGGG
>JASHQK010000642.1 GCA_030039195.1 Candidatus Sulfotelmatobacter sp. | reverse complement strand
CATGCACACGCTTGGCGCGTCACTCACCGCTATTCGTCTCTATCCCGCGCTTGCAACGGCAGCTACGGTGCTTTTGGTAGCGCGACTCGCATCCGAATTTGGCGGCGGACAGCGCGCCGGTATCATTGCCGCCATACTGGCAGCGATAACTCCCGTCGCTCTCGCTTTCGGACATATCCTGAGCACGAACGCCCTCGATATGCCTCTTTGGACCGCCATAGTGCTGCTTCTGGTCCGCATCGAGAAGACCTCGGACGGGCGCCTATGGCTCTGGGTCGGAGCGCTCGCCGGTGTGGCGCTGATGCACAAGTACAGCCTCGCGTTCTACCTCCTTGCGCTCATGGTCGGGATGCTTTTATCAAAGTGGAGGAGATGGTTTCTAAACCGCTGGTTCTGGGGTGGGGTGGCGATTGTTCTCGCGATCACTCTCCCCAATATCGTTTGGCAGGCACAGCGCCAATATCCGTTCCTGCAGCTTCAACACAATATCGTCGCCAATCACAGCCACATCATTCTTTCGCCGCTTCAATTCGTCTACGCGCAGGCATTTCTCGTCAACCTTCTTAGCATCGCTATCGTTCTTGCCGGCGCAGTCTTCTTCTTTACTCCGCCAATGAGGCGCTTTCGATCCCTCGGCTGGACCTTCATTGCCTACATGCTGCTGATGTACGCCCTGCATGCCAAAGACTACCTCGTCACGCCCGTATATCCAGCTATGTTTGCCGCCGGAGCTGTCGCCGTGGAGCGCTGGTCGGTCAACACATGGAGCCGGCGCCTGGTTACCGGGTATGTCATTGCCGCCTGCGCACTGTCTGTTCTCATGTTGCCCAGCGTCGTTCCAGTCCTGTCGATTGATGCCTACGCGCGTTACAACCAGATGATGTTCCTGCACCGAACCGAGGCTGAAAACAACACGCACTCCGCCATCCCTGACTACTACAGCAACTGTTTCGGATGGAAGGAGCGCGCTGAAGCCGTTTCGCGGTATTTCAATACTCTTTCAGTGGAAGAGCGTCAGAAAACGGCAATCTTCGGTAGCTTCTACGGACAAGCCGGAGCCAAAAGCACTTGATCCCGCACTGGGCTTGCCCCGGGCGATTGGCAGTCACCACTCCTACTGGTATTGGGGCAGCAGAGGCTACACCGGCGAAAGCGTGATCGTCCTCGACGCCGACCTGGAGTACCTACAGCGCCACTGCGCCTCCGTCACGCTTGTTGCTGATCCCAAGGTCCGGTGGGCGAGTCCCGGCTGGCAAAAGCCCATTTACCATTGTCGTAATCTCGATCGCGATTTGACCAAAAATTGGGACATGTACAGGCACTTCGACTAGGGAATTGGCAACGGTATCCTCGAGCGAGGAGCTCGAATCTGAACTGTAGACTTCAGGCCAACTCACTCATCGAGATTGGTTTCCGTAACGAACGTAGGATACGTATTGGGAAACGACCATGGCACCCTTCATGCGACCAGATGCCGTTGCTGCGAGAAAACATAGTGCCATGCCGACTTCACAGGAATTACTAGTCAAGTAGTGGCTCTTTTCGGCGGGCCAAAACGTAGAGTGCGACCAGGGCAGCGGTGAAGCACGCCCCGGCGCCGACTGCGAGCGAGCAGCGCGGGCCAAAGTAGTTGGCAACCCAACCGACGATCGGTGCGCCCATCGTTGTTCCTCCCAGTGGAACGCCGACCCGGAGCGGCATCACCCTGCCCCGCATGGATGGTTCTGTCGAGAGCTGCATGATGCTGTTCGTGCCGTTGGTGAAGGTCATGGCAGCCTGCGCCGCTGACCGCGAGAGCTGCCGCAAACCACCAGTATCCCGGCGCCACTGAAGAGTCTACGTTGATCAAGACCGCGGCCTGCGGCCCTGGTCTGCCTTCGCTAAGGCCTCGTGGATCCTTGCGATGTGACCGGGGTCACTGAAGCCGTCGCATCGCTGAGCTAAACAGAACATGTCGTTCCCCGAAGAGCCTCTCGTTTCACCTGATGCCGGCCCTCCGCTGAATCGATCAGGAGTTTCACCATGGCATCGTCATCCGTTCTCATTGAGTCAACTGTTCCCAAAACAGAAGACGAATGGTTCCGGCAGTCCTGCAGATTCTACGTCTGTCCAACATGCAAGCAAGATCTCGAACCGGTGCGCGACGGGCTTTCCTGCCGCGCATGTGCGCGCACCTGGCCCATCCGAAGCGGAATTCCCGACTTCACCGTTGTCAACTTCGCAGAAAGCAATAGTTTCGACATGCGCATGCTCGCAAAGAGGGACTCTGGCCCCCTGCTGAACTTCGCAGCGTCTGTCTACGAAACCTGGATCTATCCGGTCGTGTCCAGGCTGTATGGCGGATGGGGCGGCACGTCCACCCTCAAACAGATGGCCCATGACATCTCCGCCATCCTGGGATCGCGTGATGGTGTCATTCTGGACGCAGCTTGCGGCCCGGGAACCTATGGGCGCCGCGTCGCTTCTGCGTCAAGGACCGTTCTTGGCATCGATATCTGCATGAGCATGCTGCGGCAGGGCGTCCGTTACGTCGAAAAGGAGCATATTCCCAACATCCACTTCGCTCGTGCTGCGGTGGAGGCGCTGCCGTTTCGCTCTGGCCTCTTCGACGCCGCCATCAACGCGGGATCGCTGAACCATTTTCCGGATACCGTCCTCGCTTTGCGCGAGATCAACCGCACCATGAAATCGGGAGCGCCGCTGGCGGTGATGTGCTTTTACGCGGGCAGCAGGGGCATCATCAAAACCAAATCTCTGCGCGAACGGGCGCAGAAACGTGGCGGCCATATCTTTGAACTTCCCCAGCTCGAGCGCTATGTCGCCGAGGCGGGCTTCGAGGACTTTCGACCTCAAACATACGGCTCCATCGTGGTGTGCAGCGCCCGCAAAAGGCCGGCAGAGCATTAGAAGAGCTGACTAGCTCGATCGAGTATTTTGAACTGCGCTCGAAATGAGAAGGAGACTGCACTGAAGGAATCGTTCGTGACTGCGTTACCCGTCAGCATTCGCATTCCGCTTCTTGCCGGAGTAACGGCGTTTCTGATTCATCTCGTGTGCAATCCGCACTACGGATTCCACGGCGACGAGCTCTATTTCATTGTGTGCGGGCAGCATCCCGCTTGGAACTACGTGGATCAGCCACCCGTCGTACCCCTTCTGGCTGCGGCTTCGCAGATGTTCGGCCCTTCGCTCGTGTTATTGCGGGTCGTGCCTGCCCTGTTCGCGGGAGCAGGCATCTATGTGACTTGCCTCATCGTGCTTGAGCTTGGTGGAGCGGCATACGCCCAGGTCCTATCTGCGATCGTGGTCTTTTTCCTTCCGGTCTTGACCGATTTCGGGATGAAGCTCCACACCGACATGGTCGGCCTCTGGACCTGGCCCCTGCTCACCTTGTGGACGGTGCGATTGACTAAGGGAGCAAACTCTCGACTGTGGATTGCAATCGGCGTTCTGCTGGGTGTGTCCATACTGAGCAAATACAGCGTTTTGTTTTTCGTGGCCGCACTGTTGGTGGGGCTCTTACTCACACCGGAAAGACGGATTCTTTTTTCACGCTGGTTCGTGCTCGGAGCGTTGATTTCCGCCATCATAGCGCTGCCGTCATTCTTGTGGCAGGTCCACTACGGATACCCGATGCTGGAATTGCTGCGCGCGGTCCAGCACGGCAAGAATGTAATCGTTGGGCCAGTTGCATACCTCGGACAACAGATGCTGCTGAGCGGCCTGCTCGCGCCGTTCTGGATCATCGGACTGGTCTGGCTGTTTTGGCGGCCAAGTTTTCGCTTCCTGGCATACGGCTATGTACTGCTGATTACGACGATGATTGCGCTGCACGGCAAGCATTACTACCCCGCTGACGTTTATCCGTACCTCATCGCAGCGGGATGTGTGCAAGTCGAGGGCTGGACCAGCGAACTTCGCCGCCTACGAACAGCAATTGCAGCGGCCACCGTCCTGCTGGGCCTTGTCTTCTTTCCCCTCGTGATGCCAGTACTGCCGGAAGCATGGCTGGCGACTTACCACAACGAGCTGCTGTCGTTCTTGCACATCTCGAGAAAAAACATCGAAACAGAGCATCGCGCTGTTGCAGACTTGCCAGGCGACTTCGCGAGCATGCATGGCTGGACAGAACTGACGGCGATCGTGAATCGTGTCTACCAGGAACTTCCACCCGCGGATCAGAAGCAGGCAGTGGTGCTGGCACAGAACT
>JASHQK010000641.1 GCA_030039195.1 Candidatus Sulfotelmatobacter sp. | reverse complement strand
CTTCCGACCGACCGGAACAGGGCTATTCATGCGACGCAAACACAAAACGCCCGGAATTCTGCGTGAACTCCAGGCCTCTGTTGATCAGCCCTCCCCCGAGTGCTGTTGAATGTCAACTGCGACGCTGGTTCGCATGAGGCTAACTCGTTTCCACTGTCGTTCACTACCGCCATTCTTGACGGTGGCACTATGAAGCCACAAGGTACCCTGTACTACAGCTTTAGCGAATTTCTCCTGTCACTTCGCGACACAACGGAGAACGGATTTTCTTGCCTGGCGAGTCACCGTGGGTAGGACAACCCAGATTCGAGCAGTAGGAAGCCCGGTATTTTTGCCAGTGGAGCGTGACAGAGGGTTTAGGCAACATCACAAAGTAAGCTGAAAGTCAGAACGTGCCATTTCACTGTTCGCGGACAAGAAAGGGCAAGAACGCCACCGGCGCAGCATCTCGGCTAAAGGACACGCAATCACATCTGGGAAGAGGACGGCTCGGTCCTGTCTCGGAGTTGATTCTGAACGGACAGATCCAGCGCACCGAAAGGTCGTGAATCATGGGTGACAATCTCACCAAATTCCTCGATGTGACGCTCGTGATCTTCATGGCGGGAAACCTTCTCGGCATGGGTCTCGAGGTGGCGTTGAACGAAGCGCGCGGAGCGCTGCGAAACATTCGATTCCTGTCCCTGACCGTTGTCTGGTCCTTTGTGTTGTGTCCGGCGTTCGCATACCTCTTGGCGAAGATCATTCCCATGCCGCCGCAATTCGGAGTCGGCCTTATTCTTCTCGGCATGGCACCGTGCGCGCCGTTCTTGCCGAAGGCTGCAAAGATAGCGGAAGCCGATTTGGCCTACGTAGTAGCGTTCATGCTGATCACGTCCATCGGAACGGTCGTCTTCATGCCGCTGGCCATTCCAGTCATACTGCCGGGATTCAGTACATCAGCGTGGTTGATCGCCAAGCCTCTAATACTGTTCATCGCGATCCCGCTTGCGATCGGGATCGCCATCAGAGCCCTTGCCGCGTCATTCGCATTGAAGGTTAGACCGGGTATCGGCACGTTCACCGATCTTGACACAGCGGTCATGCTTCTCATCCTCCTGTGGATGTATGGCAGGGACTATCTCACTGCAGTGGGTTCGTATGCAATCGGAGCGCAAATCCTGTTCTATAGCGTGGTCGCTGTCGGGGCTTACAGCCTTCACTGGGGGTTAGGGGAGTCGCAAAGAAGCGTCCTGGCGCTGGGCCTATTGACACGTAATATTGGCGCTGCAGTGGCTCCATTGATGTCAGCCAAAGAAGCCCATCAACACGAGATAACGATGGTGACTTTGGCTGCGCCCCTGTGTGCGATTGGCGCGTTCGCCGCGGCAGCGATCCTCCGCCGTCGGGCCCTGCCACTGCAGGCGCGCCGAACTGTTGAAGCTACAAAAGCAAAGGAGACATTAGCCCATTCGGCGAAGGTGTAGTTGAGTGCGTATCGCAAATCAAGGATGGAGGATCAATACGCTCCACATCATTCTGCTTCTGTTAGCGCTTTCCTTAGGGCCTCTCGCACATGCTCAGCAAGAGCCCGAGGGAGTGGTAGGCACGCAGGTTGCCACGCAGCAGACACCAGTGGCAGCGGCAAATGCGGATGCATTACGAAAGGCGGCGCAGAACCCAATCGCCAGCCTGATCAGTGTTCCCGTTCAAAATAACAACAACTTCGGCATCATACCCGATGAACGGGTTCAGGATGTGCTGAACATCCAGCCGGTTATTCCAGCGCAACTGAGCAAAAGCGTAAATCTCATTGCTCGGATCATCACTCCGATCATTTCCCTACCGACGGTAAGTCAGCCCGTAAATCAAAGTGCGTTCGGATTTGGAGACATGAACCCGTCGTTCTTTCTCTCTCCCGCAGCGCCGGGAAAACTGATTTGGGGTGTGGGTCCTACTTTCATATTGCCTACCGCGACCAGCCCAATGCTGGGGCAAGGCAAGTGGAGTATGGGACCGTCGATTGTCGCGCTAGTGCAGCCAGGAAAATGGACGGTCGGAGCGCTTGTGAACAACGTCTGGTCGTTTGCCGGGCAGTCGAGCCGGCCGGATGTGAACCAGATGCTGTTTCAATATTTCATTAACTACAACCTCCCCAAGAGTTATTACATCACCTGGCAGCCGATTATGACGGCGAACTGGGAGGCTTCGGACGGCAATCGCTGGGTCGTACCCGTAGGCGGCGGAATAGGGCGAATCATGAAGCTAGGCTTCCAGCCGGTGAACCTGTCCACGCAATTTTATGGGAATGTCGTCCACCCGGCTGGAGCTTCGCCCTGGGGCATGCGACTGCAAATCTCATTCCTGTTTCCCAAGCTCACCAAGGAACAGCAGAAGACGATGATGCAAATGAAGCTGAAACAAATGGAACAAGAAGAACACCAGTAAGACAAGTACCGCGACCTAGTTGTGCAGAGCGCCGGCTATTCAACTTATTTCGCCTACTTATCGCCGGAAGCGTAGGCGGAAGTGATGGCGAGAACAGAGCAGCAGATGTAGAAGTTGACAGCGGTTCCTAAGTAACTGAACCGGACAAACCGCTGAGCGATTGTTGTGAAGGGAGCAACAAAGTGTCTGACAAGAAGCGTATCGCTATTAATTTCGGAGGAGGTTTCGTACCTGGGCTGAACGCAGTCATCACCGGAACCGTCTTGGCAGCCGCACACCTCGGGTGGGAAACGGTCGGGATCCGCGATGGATTCGAGGGGCTCCTGTTTCCCGGACGCTACCCTAACGGCGGGTTGCTACCGCTGACTCTTGAATCGGTAGAGCACCTTGCCGGTGTCACCGGCTGCATCCTCGGGACAACAGCTCAAAACGACCCGTTCCGCGTCCGCCACATCAACTCAGAGAATCAGGTAGAGGAAGTAGACCGATCGGATGAGCTTCTGGCGAACTTGAAGAAGGAGAGGATCGACGGACTCGTTTCCGTCGTCAGTTCCAGGGCGCTCAGCATTCTTTTCAAACTGAGCCGCAAGGGACTTCCTGCCGTTTGTGTGCCCGAGTCAGTCGAAAACGACATAGCGGCCACTGCGCTGTCGTTCGGTTTTAACAGTGCTCTCAGCTTCGTCACCGAAATACTTGAGAAAGCACGGGAAGCCGCACAGTCGGCGCGGCGGATTGGGGTTGTCGAGGTTCTCGGCGAACACACCGGCTGGCTGGCTTTGCAGTCTGGGATGGCCGTCTGCGCTGATGCGGTACTGATCCCCGAAATCCCGTACAACTTGGGTAGGATCGCTGCCAGGCTGCAAGCGAAGCTGACAAACGGTCAGCCCTACGGTTTGGTCGTCGTGGCAGAGGGCGCAGTCTCCGCATCGCCCTCGGAAGATCAACCTGAAAGCGCAATCAAGAAAAGCCTCGCACCGTTGGCGAGCAACCAGCAAGGCGCGGTGATCGAACGCTCAGGTCTGGCAGCGCGAACCGTCGCTCACGAACTGCAACGGCTCACCGGGAAGGAAACCTCCGCCCTTGTGCTTGGGCAATTGGTCAAAGGCGGGTCTCCTACTGCGGTCGACCGCCAGTTGGGATTGGGGTACGGCGTAGCTGCCGTTACCGCACTGAACAAAGGTCAGACGGGAGTGATGGTCACGTTCCAGCCGCCCGAGATCAAGTCTGTCCCGCTAAGCGATGCCATCAACAAAATCAGAACCGTGCCGCCTGACAGCGCATTTGTGGAGATCGCCCGCTCACTGGGCATCTCGCTGGGAGAGTAAGGCGATGGAAAAGAATCCAAATGTAGGAATTGTTCTCAACATCCAGCACTTCAGCACGCATGACGGCCCCGGAATACGCACTAACGTTTTCCTTAAGAGATGCTCTCTGCGCTGCAAGTGGTGCTGTAACCCCGAGAGCATTCATCCGCAGCCGGAACTTGCCTACGATGTCAAGCTGTGCATCGGCGAGAAAGAATGCGGGCTCTGCCTCAAGGAGTGCCCTGAATCTGCCTTGTACATTCTTCAACCCGACGGCAAGGTAAGAGTCAATTGGGACCTTTGCACAAATTGCGGCAAGTGCGTTCCAGTCTGCCCCACGAATGCACTCTCGACCTTTGGTAAAGAAATGACGGTGGACGATGTTCTTGCCGAAGTTGAGCAGGATGCGAGCTT
>JASHQK010000640.1 GCA_030039195.1 Candidatus Sulfotelmatobacter sp. | reverse complement strand
TGGAACAGCTCTTTTATCTTTCCGGAACGGCCTCGTTCGTGCCCACATGGATTCCTCCCGGGCAGATGTTCTGGGCGATAACCACCACTGCTGCGTTTGTGCTGGCCGCCATCGCTATACTCTCCGGGCGCTTGGCTCTTCTCGCCTCACGATTGCTTGTGCTGATGATCATCGGCTTCGGATTGCTGGTATGGCTGCCGATAGTTCTTGCTGATCCGCATAGACTGTTCAATTGGGCCGGCAATGCGGAGAATCTGGCGATCGCGGGCGCGGCTTGGATCGTTTCCGATTTTCTCAATCCAAATCGCACAGCTCCAGTTGAAGTTGGACGCTACACCTGAACGCCTTCTACTGCGCTTCGCTCTCTTCGATCTCCCTCTCGATCTGCGCGACGGCGAGCGGAGGCAGGCTTGCGCCTTCTAGTTGATGGTTGAGTTCCGGCAGACGCTTCGATTTGAAGTCATCCCATTTGGCGAGCGCTTGTTTCGCGGCGGCGCTCGACTCGCGATAGAGTTCGAGCGCCTGTGCGGGCACGGGGCGGTCGCTGCTCTCGACCACGCGCAGCGCGGCAGACAGACCGGTGCTGGCTTTCTCCAGGCCGAGATCCGTAGATGATGAGCCACTGACGATCGCTTTCAGTTCGTCGGATGCGACGTCCGTGCTCGCCTTCACATCGGCATTTTGCTGCAGTTTCGGCTGCAATTCGGAAAGCTGTTTCTGCACAGTACGAATCGCGGACAACGTCTTCCGGCTTTCGAGCGCTTCGCCGAAGATCTGCCGTCCGAGTTTGACTTGCTGGGCGAGATCTTGCGGCGTGGCCATCGACCGCGGGTCCATGGTGATGTGCAGCGGCTGACTCAGAGTTTTGCCGTCGACGGTGAGCCGGATTTCGTAATCTCCCGGTGCGGCGCGAGGACCACGAGGGGCAGAATATTCCTCTTCATCGCCGGAACCGCCGAGTTCGGCGCCCCAGGCGAGATTCCAAACCAGTCGGTGCATGCCGGCGGCTTTGTCGAGAACCTGCGGCTTGGCCAGCCAACGCTCTGCGATAGGAACCGGCGGACGATGCGATTGGCGCGGTGCCTCGGAGGAGAAGCTGCGCACGAGCGTGTGCTGCGCGTCGAAGATTTCGAGCTTCACGTTCTCGGCGGGCTTGGCGAGAAAGTAATCGACGATAGCGCCGTTCGGCGGATTTTCGGCGGTCGGCTCTTCGGGTGGCAGCGGCGTTCCCATGAAGCCGGCGTTATCGACGCGGACTGCGGTTGCGGGGCGATACAAAAACGCGCTGGCCTCGCGCACCTCGGCGGCTTGGCGCAGCGGCGTGATGTCATCGAGGATCCAGAAGGATCGGCCGTGCGTAGCGATGATGAGATCGTCGCTGTGAATGGCGAGATCGCGAATCGAAGTCACCGGTAGATTCAGTTGCAAGGATTGCCAGCGATCTCCGTCGTCGAAAGAAACATAGACGCCGAATTCGGTTCCGGCGAAGAGCAAGCCCTTATGCGTCGGATCTTCGCGCACTGCATTCAGAAATGCCGGAGCGTGAAGGCCGTCGGTGATCGATTGCCAGGTTTGGCCGAAATCGCGCGTGCGATAGAGATAGGGAGTTTGGTCGTCGAGGCGATGGCGATCGACGGCAGCGTACGCTTCCGCGGGATTGAAGTGCGAGGCTTCGATCAGAGAAATCTTCGACCAGTCGCCGACGCCCTTCGGCGTGACATCTTTCCAGGTCTTTCCGCCGTCGTGCGTGATGTGAACTAATCCTGTGTCGCTGCCCGCCCAGATCAAATTGGCATCAAGGGGGGAGGGAGCGATCGTATAGACGACGCCGTAGCCGCGACGAGTCGCATCCTGGATCGTGGGCACGCCTTGAGTTTTTGCGGCACCGGATTGCGCGCCGGTGAGGTCAGGACTGATCGTCTGCCAGTGTAGGCCGCCGTCGGTCGTACTCATGACGAATTGCGTGCCGAGGTACAGGCTGGTTTTGTCGACGGGAGAGAAAACGAGAACCGGCGTCCACGGGTCGCGATACTTCCGTTGATTGATTTCTGTGCCGAATGTCTGAACCGGCCACGGCGTAATGTCCTGGCTGAACGAAGTGCGAAGATCAAATCGCGAGACGCTGCCGTAGGTTCCGCTGAAATAGAGAATGTTCGGATCTTTGGGATCAGGCGCGATGTATCCGCTCTCGCTGCCGTCGACTGGAGCCCAGTCGCGCGGCGTGATCTGGCCATGATCGGTGCGGCTGAGGACGGAGGCGCTGCCCGAATCCTGCTGCGCGCCGTAAACCGTGTAGGGGAACTTGTTGTCGGTGACGACGTGGTAGAGCTGCGCTGTGGGCTGGTTGTACCAGGTGCTCCAGGTCTGGCCGCGATCCACGCTGATCGTGGTGCCCTGATCGGTGGCGAGGATCATGCGCGCCGAATTCTTGGGATCGACCCAGATCTGGTGGTAGTCATCGCCGCCGGGCGCGCCGCGAACGATAGAAATTGTCTGGCCTCCATCTTCGGAGCGATAGAGCGCGACGTTGGGGACGTAGAAAACGTCAGGATTGTTGGGATCGATGGTGATGTTGCCGAAATACCAGGCGCGGCTCGTGAGTCGAGCGTCGGAGTTCTTGAGAATCCAGGTGTCTCCGCCATCGTCGGAGCGGTAGAGGCCAGATTTTTTCCCGTCGTCGATGAGCGCATAAACGCGCTTACCATCGGGCGAGACGGAGACAGCAGGGCGTCCCCAATCGCCCTCAGGAAGGCCGGAGGTAAGGCGAGACCAGGAATTACCGCCATCGGTCGAACGAAAAATTCCACTGCCGGGAGCGTCGATCGGGGCGTAGGTGCTCCACGGCGGACGATGCGTGTGCCAGGTCGCGGCGAAGAGAATGTTCGGACGGTCTGTCGCGATGGCGAAGTCAGCAATACCAGATTCCGGACCCTGATCGAGGACCTTGGCCCAGTGTGCGCCGGCGTCGGTGGAGTTGAAGACGCCGCGTTCTTCGTTCGGCCCATACGCGTGACCGAGCGCGCCGACGTAAACGATGTTCGCGTTCTGCGGATCGATGAGGATGCGGCTGATCTGGCGTGTGTCGCGAAGGCCGACGTTTTCCCAGGTCTCGCCGCCGTCGTTGGATCGATAGATTCCATCACCGGAGGCGAGGTCAGAGCGGATGTCGGATTCTCCGGTACCGACATAGATCGTTTTCGGATCGGAGGATGCGACGGCGATGGCCCCGATGGAGGCGACGGGTTGCCGGTCGAAGATGGGCGTCCAGGTAACGCCGGCGTTAGTCGTCTTCCAGATGCCGCCATCGACTGCGCCGAAGTAAAACGTTGTGGGATCGCCGGGGACTCCGGTGGTGGCGACGGCGCGACCTCCGCGAAATGGCCCGATCATGCGCCAGTGCAGGCCACTGTAAAGATTGGGCGGGACGGACTGGGCGCAGAGGGGCGTGAGAGCGGAACAAACGAAAATCAGAAGAAGAGAAATGAGGGTGCGAAGTTGGTTCCGGTGCATTGGGGTCTCGATATTGTAGCGAATGAAATGAGCCAGCGGTTGGCAAAGGGCAAAACGCCTCCCCAGACCGGCGCCTTGCTTCGCTCCGTGTTGGGTCAACTTTCAGATCGGATTCCGTGGGCCAGGCAGGGCCGGACGCTGCTCACGGTTCGAGTTGTCGGCGTTGGAAATCTGCTTCCACTTGCGGTAAACGTTGGCGACGGCCATGGTCCAGAAGGGGACCAGATCAGCGCCAGGGATCAGCTTGGCGGCGAAAGACGGCAGAAACTCCCAATGCCATCCCAGCAAGCGCACAAGAACGATCGCGACCGCGACATCGAGTACGTCGTCGGCGGGGGATAATGCCCCTTCCGCGAACATTGGAAAAACAACGAGCTGCAGCGCGTCGGCGGCTATGGCGAGAATCAGTCCAGCGCGGAACCGGCTGCGAGCTGAGAGCGAAGTCAGCTCATCGTGCTGCGGGAGGTCGGACATAATCGACACTTAGATCTGGCGCTGCTTCCGCCGCTGCGGCGCCATGTTTAGAATGCTATCACCCAGGGCACACCGATATCTCGCGAGGTGCTATGCCGGGGATTGCACTTTCCGACCATGGCAGATGA
>JASHQK010000639.1 GCA_030039195.1 Candidatus Sulfotelmatobacter sp. | reverse complement strand
TGCAGTGCGCCATTTTCTGCGATCGGGAAAAAGGGATTCCAGGCGACTTCCCACAGAAATCCGTCGGGATCAGAGAAGTATCCGGAGTAGCCACCCCAGAAGGCTTCCTGCGCGGGCTTCCGCAGAGTGGCGCCGGCTTTTTGCGCTTCGCCAAGAACGGCGTCGACTTCTTCGCGAGTGCGGGCGTTGTAGGCCAGCGTAAGTCCGGGGAAACCGTGACCTTCAGAGGCTACGTTCGCGTCCGTGGCAAGTTCGGCGCGCGGGTACAGCGCGAGAGCCAGGCCGCCGGCCTGGAAGAAAATGATGGCGTCAGAACTGGCGCTGGACCGGCGCCATCCCAGGCGCTCGTAGAATTCCCGGCTCCTGACGAGGTCAGCGACTCCGAGGGTGACGATGCTGATGTGCTGTTCCATGGGGATGCTCCGTTTGGTTAATTTAGCACTCGGTTCCATGATAGTGGGTCAGCCCGCTTGTCATCCTGAGCAAGCCGATGTTGCACAGCGAAGAGCCTGTCCTGAGCGAAGTCGAAGGAATCTGGGCGATCCGCGCGAAGCATCGCGGTTTTGCGACGCAAAATTTGCGCGTTTGTATCGCTTCCATCCCAAAAATGACCCACTGCTGGCGGATGCGTTTGATTCAATTTTTTCGTCGATTTCTTCCATTTCTTCCACAGGCGTTTTCTGTCATAATTGATCGTGCACGCCACCTGCACAAATTTCCAACCAAAATCTAAAGCGAGGAAGAGATGCCAGCGAAGTACATCTTTGTGACCGGCGGAGTCGTGTCTTCACTCGGCAAGGGACTGGCTGCGGCTTCGATCGGATGCCTGCTGGAGAGCCGCGGGATCAAAGTCAACCTCATGAAGTTCGATCCGTACCTGAATGTCGATCCGGGAACGATGTCGCCGTTTCAGCATGGCGAAGTTTTCGTGACCGATGACGGTGCGGAGACGGATCTGGATCTCGGGCACTACGAGCGCTTCACGCATGCGCGGCTCTCTCGCGACAACAACTGGACCACGGGACGAATTTACGAGCAGATCATCGCCAAGGAGCGGCGCGGCGATTATCTGGGCAAGACCGTGCAGGTGATTCCGCATGTGACCAATGAGATCAAGGCGGCGATGAAGAAGGTCGCCCAGGATACGGACATTGTGATCGTCGAGATCGGCGGAACGGTCGGCGATATCGAGTCGCTGCCGTTTATGGAAGCGATCCGGCAGATGCGGCAGGAACTGGGGCGCGAGCAGACATTATTTGTGCATGTCACGCTGGTGCCCTTTATCGCGGCGGCGCAGGAATTGAAGACGAAGCCGACGCAGCATTCGGTGAAAGAGTTGCTAAGCATCGGGATTCAGCCGGATATTTTGCTCTGCCGCACGGATCGGTTCTTGTCAAAGGACATCAAGTCAAAGATTGCTCTGTTCTGCAATGTGGCGGAAGAAGCGGTCATCGCGGCGAAAGATGTTGCCTCGGTCTACGAAGTGCCGCTGACCTTCGCGAACGAGAACGTGGACACACTCGCGTTGAAGTATCTGCACATTGAGGCGAAGGATCGCGATCTGTCGAAGTGGGAGGACATTGTGCATCGTGTCTACAACCCGAAAGACACGGTCACGATCGGGATTGTTGGCAAATATGTCGAGTACGAAGATTCCTATAAGTCGCTGAAGGAGGCGCTGGTGCATGGCGCGCTGGCGCACAATCTGAAATTGCAATTGAACTGGATTGAAGCCGAGGGTCTGGAGACGGGCGATGCGAGCTACGAATCGCAGCTGGAAGATTACGACGGGATTCTGGTTCCAGGCGGGTTCGGTAAGCGCGGTATTGAAGGCATGCTGATTGCGATTCGGTATGCGCGGGAGAAGAAGGTTCCATATTTCGGCATTTGTCTGGGGATGCAGACGGCGTGCGTCGAGTTTGCGCGCAATGTAGTGGGGCTGGAGGACGCAAACTCGAGTGAGTTTGATCCAGCGACGCCGCATCGCGTCATCTACAAACTACGCGAATTGCGCGGCGTCGAAGAGTTGGGCGGAACCATGCGTCTGGGTGCGTGGACGTGCAAGATTGAGCCGGGCACGCTGGCGCACAGAATTTATGGAGCTTTAGAGATCAGCGAGCGCCATCGGCATCGCTATGAATTCAATCGCGAATATGAAGAGCCGTTGACCGCGGCGGGATTGAAGATTTCCGGAGCGACGCCGGACGGGACGTACGTGGAGATGGTCGAACTGCCGGATCATCCCCATTTTATTGGCTGCCAGTTCCATCCGGAGTTCAAGTCGAAGCCGCTCGAGCCGCATCCGCTGTTCCGGTCGTTTATTGGCGCGGCGTATGAGTACGGGCTGAGACGGAAAGCGGAGAAAGAGACGGCCGAGGTGGAAATGTTCCATCGGCCGGAGCGCGTGGCGCACCGCTAGTTTTTTGACTCGCTACGAGTCAGGCTGGTATGTCATCCTGAGCGTAGCCGCCTTTCAGGCGGAGCGAAGGATCCCCCGCTCAACTTTATTGTCCGCACGCGAGATCCCTCGCCCCGCTGGTGACGGCGCGGGTCTTCGGGATGAACCACTGTCCGACCGTTCAAAGGATAAGGACTGAACACCACATTCCAAGTCGGCGATGTTCGTATTGGCTCGGGTGATCTGTTTCTGATTGCCGGGCCGTGCGTGATCGAGAGCGAAGAGCACGCCATCCGCATGGCGGAGATCATCAAAGGCGTGGCCCGGTCGCTGGAATTTCCACTTATCTTTAAGGCCAGCTACGACAAAGCCAATCGAACGTCGATTCGAAGTTTTCGCGGGCCGGGATTAAAGGAAGGTCTGCGCATTCTCAAAAAAATTAAAGACGGGCTGCATCTGCCGGTTTTGACCGACGTGCACGAGACGGCAGATGTGGGCAAAGTGGCCGAGGTAGTGGACGTATTGCAGATCCCGGCGTTTCTTAGCCGGCAGACCGATTTAGTCGTTGCGGCGGCGCTAAGCGGTCGAGCGGTGAACATCAAGAAAGGGCAGTTCGTCGCGCCGTGGGATATGCGCCACTCGGTCGAAAAGTGCCGCGATGCCGGAAACACGCAGGTTTTCGTGACCGAGCGCGGAGCGAGTTTTGGTTACAACAATCTCGTCGTCGACATGCGATCCCTGGCGATCATGCGCAAGTTCGCGCCGGTGGTGTTCGATGCGACGCATTCGGTGCAACTACCGTCTTCCCAGTCGAGTGATGGGGGTCCGGCGGTGAGTGGCGGGCAACCCGAGTTCATTCCCTTGCTGGCGCGAGCCGCTGTCGCGGCGGGCGTGGATGGCTTGTTCATGGAAGTGCACGACAATCCGAAAGAAGCGAAGTCGGATGGCGCGAATGCGCTCGAGTCCACGAAGCTGCGGGGAGTATTGAAGGAATTATTGGCCATCAAGAAGGCGATGGCCGAAGTTCATTTGACGCCGTGAAATATCATTCGCCGATTAACTCAGAGCTTCTTCCGAGCAATTCAAACTGCGAACAACTACAGCCCCTGGGCGAGATTACAAACATTTGACAAAGTGAAAGGCGCGGTCCGGTAAGATTTTTCTCTTAGCTCACTGACCGGGAGGCCTCAAGAAAAAATGCGATGCGCAAGTTTCGTGTCGCCGCCCGCCTGTCCCTCACTGACCCCAGGAAAAATTCTCCGCAATCTTCATTTCATCTCGCGTGCGCTGCCAACGGCGCTCGTTATCTTTTGCGCGGTTGCATCCTCAGTCGCGGTGCAGGCGCAGACGCAACCATCAGTAGACTGTAATCCCATTGCATGGCTGCCGCCTATGGCCACCTTCGGAGGCCCAAGCCCCATGGCTGCAGGAGATACGGAACTGGGATTGGGACTCGGTGTTTACGCTGAGCTCTTGCCCAACAACTGCGGCCACGTCGGTGATGATAACGCGACGATGCGTTTTCGCCGGGCATTCAGCGACCGCTTCGATTTTGGTTTTGATTTCTTCGTCGGCACGCAAGGGGGTAACACTCTCGGAGGCACGCCGAAGGCGGCGTTGCGCTACCTGGTCACTCCCGGTCTTCGCTTGGAGGTGGGAATCGGAGTGGCCGATGGCGGAGGCGAGCGCAATCTGAATGCAGATGTGGCTGCGGTGCTGGGTACGCACAACCAAACGAAAACCTGGAATTACTATATGTCGCTGCGCCTGGCCGCAGCACGCGGCTGCCTGACTTGCGGCACCAATACGAATCATGCGCCGGGAGCGCTCGTTCCCTTGGGTGCGATTGGCACGACCGCGCGCATTTCCGACAACACGAAGTTCGTAATGGAAGGCGGATTGGGGGGGATCTTCGCTCGGCAGTATTCCTCCCCGGCTTCCTATATCCACCTTTTTTGCGGGATTCAGTTTAATGTTGGAAAGGCCCGTCACCCGGCAAGTGCCACTCCTTAGGCTCATGCGTTTCCCATGTCTCGCAAATGCAGCGAGACCCTTCGACTTGGCTCAGGGCAGGCTATGGGGCACCCACGTTTTCTAGAGCCTCGTATCACCAGTATTGGAACGTCAGGTTGTCTAGATAGACGTTGTACGGCGTCTGCGCACTGTTGCCGTCCATCTGGTAATTGATCGTGACTCCGTACCACGAGGTCGAAGTCGGGGCGTATGTCGCATTCAGGAAGTACTGCTGCCCATTGAGCGCGATCGACTGATAGAGCAGCTGATTGTTGATGCAGAGACTCAAAGGTTGTAGGCCAAGCGTTGATCTTGGGTGACTCGACTCAGCGATGAAGCGAGGCTATCTTCCTTCGTTCCTAACAGGACTTCTGCTGGTTCCCATCCAACGAAAACCGCGTTGGGTGGGGCACCCCGGTCTGTTGATGATCTCGGTTCTATTCGAGCACGAAGATATTTTTCTTCGCGCACATTTCCTTCAAAATTTTCGGCCAGACAGTAACGCTCACTTCCCCGAGATGCGCTTTGCGCAAGAGCAGCATGAGCGTGCGCGATTGTCCGATGCCGCCGCCGATGGAAAGCGGAATCTGGTTGTTGATGATCGCCTGATGGTACGGGAAACGGAGATTCTCGAGCAAAGTCGACATTTCCAGTTGCTGGCGCAGGGTTTCCGCGTTGACGCGAATGCCCATGGAACTGAGTTCATGCCGGCGCTGGGTGACGTGATTCCAGACCAGGATGTCGCCGTTTAGACCATGCGTGTCGCGGGAAGTTTCCTTGCTGGTATCGGTGATCCAGTCGTCGTAATCGGCGGCGCGCATTTCGTGCGGATAGCCGTCTTTGAGCGGCCAACCGATCCCGATAATGAAGATCGCAGGATATTTTTGCAGAATGACGGTCTCGCGCCGCTTGCGCGGCAGATCGGGATAAAGCGCCAGGATCTCTTCTGCGTGCATGAACGTAAGTTCTTCGGGCAGATTGGGGTACCGCGGCGTGCGAAGCTCGGGAAACAACTCCTGCGCGAATTTTTCAGCGCCAACCAGAACCTTCCAGATTTTGCGCACGACGGATTTCAGAAATTCCAGATTGCGCTGCTCGGGAGTGATCGCGCGTTCCCAGTCCCATTGATCGACGTAGGCGGAGTGATCGTGATCGAGGAAGTAATCTTTCCGCACGGCGCGCATGTCGGTGCACAGGCCTTCTCCGGGCCGACAATCGAACTGTTTCAACGCCACTCTTTTCCATTTCGTAGCCGCCTGCACGATCTGGGCATCGATGGGATGCTTGCCGCGATCATTGGAAATGTGGAATTGGATGGGCGTGCGCGAGCCGTCGCGGTCGAGCATGTCATTGACGCCGCTCTCGGAGTCGACGATCAGCGGGACCTGGACCATCATCAGGCCGAGTTCTTTACATAGATTGTCTTCGATGTAACGGCGGAGCTGAAAAATAGCCTTCTGCGTCTCTTTTGGGGTCAGGAGCGGATGGTAGTCGCGAGGAAGAACACCTTCGAGTTCCTCGTAGTTGCCGATGCCAGGACCTGCGAGGTCGGCCTTTTTCTCTGATTGCGTACTGTTGGAACTCTCGCAGTCCGTGGAATTGGAAGAAAGGTCTTCAGACACACTGCTGCCGGTTTCATCTCCGATGAAAAGGCTCATGAGTAAGCGACTCCTTATTGTTGCCAGTAATGTGAGGGACCGGTGAGAAGTGGCGGTCCAAAGCTATTGAACGACTGGGGCCGTTCGCGAACAGTGATTTTGATCACGTGCAGATGTGCGAGAAATAACAGCATCACCAATGGACTGCCGAGCATTGCTCGGCCGGACAGCCGAGGGCGGCTGTCCCTAGACGAATCTTCGAGAGGGGACACGAAGTCACACGAAGAACGTGCGTGTGTTAGATTAAAAATCTTGCCATGAAAGACGTTACCGAGTGGGGACTCAGCGCTGCGGCTCAACCCGGCGTGAGCTATGCCGACACGCGGGTGGTTGCACAGCGCAGCCGCGCACTCACGACGAAGAACGGGAAAGTGGGCAGCGTTTCCGAAGCAGAATCGACTGGAGTGAATGTTCGCGTGATCGCGGACGGCGCATGGGGATTTGCCGCGTCCGCAGATTTGAGCCGGGGTGCGGTTGAAGCAACCGCGGCGAGAGCGATTGAGATTGCGCGAGCGTCGGCGCAAGTGAAGCGCGAAGATGTGCGGCTGGCGCCGGAAAAACCTGTGGTCGCGGAGTGGGCGACGCCGTACAAAATCGATCCGTTTTCGGTTTCCGTCGAACAACAGATCGATCTTCTGCTGAAGATCGATGCCGAGTTGCGCTCAGTGGCTGGAATCACGCTGGCGGAAACGAATCTGAATTGCAATCGGGAAGAACAATGGTTCGCGTCATCGGAGGGAAGCAAGATTCATCAGACCAAGCTCTCCACCGGCGCAGGATACGCAGCATATGCGTTTGCGGGAAATGAAATTCAGAAGCGTTCGTATCCGAATTCCTATGGCGGGCAGTGGCAGAACAAAGGCTATGAACTGATTGAAGAATGGAAGCTGGTGGAGAATGCTCGCCGCATCGCACAAGAAGCCGTGGCTCTGCATTCGGCGGAGCAGTGTCCGGAGGGGAAGTTCGACATCATTCTCGATAGCGCGCAGCTGGGATTGCAGATTCATGAGTCGGTTGGGCATCCCATCGAACTGGATCGCGTGCTGGGCATGGAAGCGAATTTTGCCGGGACATCGTTCTTGACTTTGGATAAATTGCGCAAGCTGCGCTATGGCAGCGATCTGGTGAACGTCGTTGCCGATGCGCGGCAGGAACACGGTCCCGGGCTGGGCACGTTTGGATTCGACGATGAAGGCGTCCCGGCGCAGTGCACGCCGATCATCACCAATGGCTTGTTCACGGGGTATTTGAGTTCGCGCGAAACTGCGCACACGATCGGAGCCAATCGCTCCGGTGGAACGCTGCGCGCGGAAAGTTGGAACCGGCTGCCGATGATCCGTATGACGAACATCAGTTTGCTGCCGGGCGAGAAGCCGCTTTCGCTCGAGCAACTCATTGCGTCGACCGATCACGCCATCCTGATGCAGACGAACCGCTCGTGGTCGATCGACGACAAGCGCTACAACTTTCAGTTTGGATGCGAGATCGGCTGGGAGATCAAGAACGGCAAGCGCGTGCGAATGCTGAAGAATCCGTCCTATTCGGGAATCACCACGGAGTTCTGGAATTCGCTGGATGCGATCTGCTCACGCGAGGAGTGGATTTTGTGGGGCACTCCCAATTGCGGCAAAGGCCAACCTCAGCAGGTGATGGGAACAGGCCATGGAGCCGCGCCGTCGAGATTTCGGGGGATAAAGGTGGGGAGCGCGTACCGGGGAAGCTAGTTTTCACCACGGAGACACAGCGTCACAGAGAACTGCGAAAGACAATCCTCGAATGCTCAATCCTGAAAAAGCCGCCAACATCTTCGATCGCATCCGCAAGCTGTCGTCCGCGGATGAGGTCGAAGTCCTTTTTTCCGGCGGACGTTTTGCGCTGACGCGCTTTGCCAATAACACGATTCATCAGAATGTGGCGGAAGAAAATGAAGTTGTTTCGGTCCGCACCGTGTTTGATGGCAGGACGGCGCGAGCCACTACGAACAAGTTTGACGACGAAAGCCTGCGCTCGGTCGTGCGCGCATCGGAGAATCTGGCGAAGGTGCAGCAGCGCGATCCGGATTTGCTGCCCATGCCGGATGCGGCAGAAGCTGAAGCCGGCTCGGACAAGAGTGCCCGTGCCACAGCGCCATCGCGTTACTTTGAGCGAACGGCCGCGATCACGCCGGAGGTGCGCGCCGATGGCGTTCAGAGAATCGTCCAGGTCGCCGACCGGCACCAGTTCACGACTGCCGGCGTGTTTTCGAGTGGAGAGTCCAGCGAAGGGATCTTCAACTCGCGCGGATTGAGCCGCTGGCATCAGCAGACCTCAGCCGAAATTTCCATAACCATGCTGGCAGAGGATTCTTCCGGCTGGCAGAAGGCGAATTCACCCGACGTCGCAAATCTCGATCCGCTGGCACTGGCGGAAACTGCGGCCAAAAAAGCGCGCGACTCGGCGCATCCGCACGGGGTTCCAGCCGGGAAATACACTGTAATTCTCGAGCCCGCTGCAGTGCTCGACATCGTCGGGTTCATGTTCTGGGATTACTCCGGCATGGCCGTACTCGATCAGCGCTCGTTTCTGACCGGGCGAATCGGCACGAAACTCTTCGGTGAGAACATCACGATCTGGGACGACGTCGCGCATCCGCTGCACTCCGGATCGCCGTTTGATGGCGAAGGCGTGCGGCGGCAGAAAGTTGAGCTCGTCAGCAATGGAGTCGTGCAGAGCCTGGTTTATGCCCGAGCAACCGCCGAAAGGATGAAGCGCTCGGAGCATAAAGATAAGGTAGGTCCAATTGCCGCGACCGGGCACGGTTTTGCGCTGCCCAACGAGATGGGCGAGATGCCGCTGAATATTGTGTTTGCGGCGCCGCACGATCCGCAGAGCGTGGAAGAGATGATCGCTTCCACCGAGCGTGGAATTCTGGTGACGCGCCTGTGGTACATCCGCGAAGTCGATCCTTACGAAAAAATTGTTACGGGCATGACTCGCGACGGCACTTTCTACGTCGAGAACGGGAGAGTGCAATACGGCGTTCGCAATTTCCGTTTTAATCAGAGCCTGATTTCCATGCTCTCAAATGTGGAAGGGATGAGCGTCCCCGGGCGCGCCTCGGGCGAAGAGTCATTCGACATGGTGGTGCCCGCGATGAAAGTGCGCGACTTCAACTTTACGGAAGTCACCAAGTTTTAACTCGCTCGCATTCCCTGTCTGCTGTTTCGGACCTAGCACCAATCTCCGAAAATCACCCGATTTCACCAGTTCTTTGCCGCAAATTGCCGAAATCTTCGGGCTAATTTCGGGTTCCCTTGCGCCTGGGAAAAGTCTCGTAATTCATTCATATCAAAGCAGTTAAGACCTGTCGTTCCATGACTTCCGTAACTTTGCGCGCCTGATTCCGGGGTGTACGCTGCCCTTGAGTTTGAGTGAATTCCGGCATCATCAGCGGCTCTGCCGGTCAGGGCGGTTCTTCCGAGCGTGGCAGAAGACATAGAGAGATCGATGACGGACGCGCAGGCGAATCTCGGGCACTATGACGAAATGCAAAGTGCAGCGCGCTTTCCGCTCCATCTGGCAGCGTCCGTAAAGACACAGGACAGCGCCTACGCCGCGGAAACAGAAAACATTTCGGCCAACGGAGTGTTGTTGGCGATGGATAACGACGTACCGGTTGGATCGATGGTGGATGTAACAATCCTGTTGCCGGCGGCGGTGGTCGGAGCGCGGCGGGATGTTCAAGTGGACTGCCGCGGCCGCGTGGTGCGCAGTTTCGAAGATCGCGGGCGCCGCGCCGTCGGGGTCGTAATCGACGAGTATCACTTCGAACGGGCATAGAAATAAGGAAACGAATGGGTAGCATTCCGGTCATAACGGAGAATCTCGAAGCCAGCGATGACGGCGGCAAGGGCCAGTTTGTACGGGTCATTGTGGCCGACACGCAGGCGATTTTCCGCGCCGGATTGCGCAAGATTTTCGCCCTGGAAGACGACATCCGTGTGGTCGGTCAGGC
>JASHQK010000638.1 GCA_030039195.1 Candidatus Sulfotelmatobacter sp. | reverse complement strand
TACGGACCGTCTGGTTGACCTTGCCACCAAGTTACCGGTGAAACTCGAGTTCATCGAGACCGCCGAGAAGGTGGAAGAACTCCTTCCCAAGCTCCAGGCGATGGTGGGGACCGGCTTGATCGAAATGCATGACACGATGATCGTGAAGCCGGCTGAAAAGAAGCAGAGGCGATCTCCGCCGGAAACCCTGCTTCTGAAGCGGGAAGGCAAGGCCAAGATGATGCGGATTTACATTGGGGAAAACGACAGGTGGAATGGCAAACCGCTTTATGAAGGCATTGTGAACGGACTTCGTGCCCATGACATCGCGGGCGTGACTGTCTACCGAGGGATTTTGGGCTACGGAGCCAATCGCCGAATTCACAAAGACGCCAAGCTCAGCCTTTCCCAAGACCGGCCGATATTGCTTTCCGTTGTGGATACAGAAGAAAAGCTGCAGGGGTTCATGCCCATCCTTGACCAGATGGTGCAGCAGGGGTTGGTCGTCCTGTCCAACGTCGACATTGTGAAGTACACGCACAACTATCAGAAGTCAGAGCGTCGCCACGAGGAGCGGATATGAAACTGGAAGGGAAGGCCAAGATGTTGCGCATCCACTTCGGTCAGGACGACCAATGGCATGGAAAACCGCTCTATGAGGCGATCGTGACGAGGTGCCGCGAACTGGACATAGCAGGAGCAACGGTCTTTCGTGGCATTGAAGGATATGGCGCAAGCAGCCTGATTCACAAGCAACACCTTCTTCGGCGCTCTTCCGATAGTCCCATCATGGTTTCGGTCATCGATACGGAGGAAAAGATCCGAACCCTACTTCCCGTCCTTGATCAAATGGTCGATGAGGGCCTGATCGCGATGTCGGATGTAGAAGTGATCCGGTACGTGCATCAGAAAGGAACTCGATCAATAGGCTAGGTACATGCAAGGGAACGAACTCGAACTAGGCCATGGACGATGACAGATCCCAACACAAGTAAGGCCATTGAGGACCGGTCGGGTGTTAATGACGGGGCAAACCGATTGTTGTTGCTCGCAAACGTGGCCGCGGATTTGGGCGCCGAGCCTGTCACAAAGGAAGCACAAGAACTGGCCGCGCGGGTCTCAGAAGGACGCTTCTACGTGGCCTGCGTCGGCCAGTTCAAGCGTGGTAAGTCTACCCTGATCAACGCATTGATCGATCAGCCGATTCTCCCGACAGGCTTTATTCCAGTTACTGCCGTTCCTACAGTGATTCGCTTCGGTCAGAAGCCGAGTGCGCGTATCCGCGCGCAGCAAGGTGTTTGGAAAGACATCATTATCTCGGACTTGAAGGAATATGTCACCGAGGAGCGGAATCCTGAAAATCAAAAGGGCGTGCAAGGAGCAGAGGTGTTTGTTCCTAGTCCCTTGCTTTCTTCTGGCATGTGCATCGTAGACACTCCCGGTCTGGGCTCGGTGTTCACCGGGAATACTGCCGCCACGCAAGCTTTCATCCCACATATCGATGCTGCGCTCGTGGTGGTAGGAGCGGACCCGCCATTAGCGGGTGAGGAATTGACTCTGGTCGAAGCGGTTGCAAAGCAAGTTCAAGAACTCATCCTTGTCCTCAACAAAGCCGACCGGACGACCGACGAGGAACGAGCAGCTGCTTCCACCTTCACTCGACAACTGCTCCAGAGGCGGTTGCACCGGGAGGTCGGCCCGGTATTCGAGGTCAGTGCCCAAGAGAGCGCAGAGAAACGCGGCCCGGAGCGCGACTGGAGAAAACTGGTTCAGGCTCTCCACCGATTGGTCGACGATTCAGGCAGACAGTTGGTTCGCTCGGCTTGTGAGCGAGGCCTTGAGCGTTTGAGCGAGCAAGTTCTGGCCATCATAAGTGAACACCGCGATGCCCTTCGCCGGCCCATTGAAGAGTCCGAGCGACGGATTACCGTCATGAAGCAGACCATTGCCGAGGCGGAGCGTTCGATGCGTGAACTCAGCTTCCTCTTCATGGCTGAGCAGCAGCAGCTTTCCGATCTCTTTGTCGACCGGCACAAGGCGTTTGTGGTATCCGTTTTGCCCAAGGCCAACGAGCAATTGGAAGACGTTCTTGGGTCGATTCCGCGTGGATTCGGACCATTGTACAGGCGTCGCATTATGAAAGCTGCTCAGCAAATAGCACGCCATCATGTTGTGCCCTGGCTGAAGCCTGAGCAGGAGCTGGCCGAAAGAGAATATCGACGCGCCGCCCTTCGCTTTGTGGACATGGGAAATGATTTCTTAAGAAAACTTGCAGCGGCGGGCATCCCTGAACTGGCCCGAATGCCGCATGCACTCGATCCCGAGGCCGGTTTTCGTGTTCGCTCCCAGTTCACATTCATCGAGTTTATCGAGCTCGCCCAGCCGGCTTCTCCTTTGCGCTGGCTCGCCGACGTAGTACTCCCACTCGTCGGCGCCCGAAAACTGATTCAGAACGATGCGCGTGAATTCCTTGTCAAGTTAATCGAGACAAACAGTACCCGTGTGCAGAGTGACATTCTCAACCGTGTCCAGGAAAGCCGCGGTCGGCTGGAAGTGGAAATCCGAAAGCTTCTCCATGAAGTGAGCCGCATTGCGGAGGAGGCGCTCGTCCGCGCACGTGAAGTGAGGGATGAGGGTGAACCTGCCGTAGAGGCAGAACTATCCCGGCTGGACGAGTTGGAGGAAAAAGTATCCCTTCTGACCGAATTCCCCGAGACCGGCGCGCTTCAGGCGAGAATCAGAGAAGCCCCCGGCTGGACCTAAAGGGCACTACGCTGTGCTCCCAAGTTGGAAAACCTCGCGATACAAATCCTCGCCATAGCTCGTCTCTAATGGTCTCCCTTCAGAAAGTCTGAACGTTCTTGAGCCATCGGCGTTTCTCTCGGCACGCAAGAAGAGGGTTCCATTCCCCTGCTCAGCGAAGAACCGGCTCGCAAAGTCGTACAAATGCGTAACGTAGAAGACTCTGTTCCGTTTTTCCAGCAAAGCACGCACGATCTGCGCGGCAATATCCGATCCCTCTCGATCATTCGTCGCGGCGAATGATTCATTGAAGAGCAGGATGGAATGCGGAACCACGTGGTCGGCAATGTCGCTCAGGCGTGCGAGTTCCTCGTCGAACTTGCCGCTCTTCATCGTCGTATCTTCCTCGCGCTTGTAATGGGTGAACAACGCCGGACACAGGTCAGCCGAAAAAAAATCGGCACCAACGAACAAACCGCACTGCATCATGATCTGTGCTAAACCAACGCTTCGCAGGAAAGTTGATTTTCCACCTTGGTTGGCACCGGTGATAATGACCAGGTTTGTTCCGTCAGCGTTGGTGTCATTCCCGACCACTCTGCCATTCAATGTCAGCGCCAGCGATACATCGTAGAGGCCCCGGAATTCACGGCAGCTTTCTCCCGGTTCTCGCGGAACAGGAAAAGCGATGGGCATTCCCCTGGCCGAGATCTCTTCGTGCAGATTGATGCAGCCGACATAGAACGCTAATTCTGTCCTTAAGATTTGGAAAAAGCTCAGGACGTGATCTGCAGATTGCGCTAGCGCTCGTGCCGCTCGAATAATCCCGCGATTACGCATATCCGTCAGGATTCGCCCGCCAGCTTCGTCTCTGGGGTCGAGGTGGAAGGTGTACCCAGAAGGGCCGTTTCCGAAAAGCCGGTTGAGCCAACTCTCTTTTTTGTCGTGCGCCCTTCGAAGAACGTATTGGACGCCCTCGTTGTGCTCGCCCAGTTCAACACTCAACAGAACGCCCCTGCGAAACCGAAGTTCCTTCAGACGATGTTTGATCGTCACCAGGTAGTCCTCGTTGAGCTCGCTTCTCAACATAGACAAAAATGACTTGAATCCCTCGGACGTAAAGTCGGCAGCATGTTTCTCGGCCGCGACCCGCAACTTGCGAAGTACAACGACAAACGTGTCCATTAACTCGACCGAGCTGTAGAGCATGGATCCCGGATATTCGCTGGAGAAACCCCACCAATGTCTTCGAGTCTGTTCCCCTGCAGAGGTCATGAGGTCGTAAAGCGCTCTTACTCCGGCCGAGTTCCTCAGACAATCCTTCACTATCGCTTGTCGATACAAGATCACGCTCGCAGTGTTCTCAAAGCCCGAGAACAATACTTGCTGTGCAACTTCTGAGACGAACTCGTCTCCTCTCGCCATCGCGCGCAAAAGCGTATCGAGTTCAAGATCCTGCAGGAGCGCCGGAGCGTTCCAGAGTAATGCCCGCAGCAAAGCGTTTCGATCCTCGTCCTGCTTGCGCACATGGCGGTTGGGCGCAGGGAGCTGATACAGTTCCAAGTCCCGGTCCCGGTACATCAAATGCGCCTTCATGCTCGAATACGCTCCTTGAGATACTGGTACGTCACTCGGTACTTTTCGGCGATCGCATGTGCATAGGCGAGTCCATCTGCCGGACGCCGTTCCAACCGATAAGTACGAATTGCCGGGTCTTGCGGGTCAACCATGCTAACCATACTGACGGTCTTCTCATTGAACGACGCGAGCTCATCCAGAAATGTTACACAGACACCCAGCACATCCAGGTCGGCGAACTTGGCCATGACTTTCTTGCTGAGATGGACCGCATCCTGGATGGTTGTCGAAGAGAAAATCTCGTTCATGATGACGATGCTGTTGGGTGTCGCCAGATCAAGGATGGCCCGAATCCGAACAAGATCGTCATGCAGTTTGCCGCGGAGATTCGCGATGTCCTCTTCGTGCTCAAAGTGCGTGAAGATCCGGTCCCAAAGAAAGAGAGCAGCGTCTTTCCCTGGAACCGGACACCCCAAACTTCCCAAATAGTGCAATTGACCAAACATGCGGGCGAATGTGGTCTTACCCCCGTGATTCGGACCGGAGACTACAAGCATGCGCTCTCGGTTTCGGAGAACGAAGCTATTGCAGACCACAGTCTGATTTTCACGCAGCAGCTTGTCGGCCAGCACAATGTCGAAGGCATCAGAAGCTCGCACCTCCTTGGAAGTTTGCGAGATCTCGGGCAAGCAGAAACTAAAGTTGGCTCGTCGTAGCCTTTCGCTGTAGCTGAGATAGGCGATGAAGAAATGGATCTCGCGGTCAAATCGAGAGATTGTCGGATCGAGGTGATCCGCATGGCGCACGTTAAAGTCATCGAGCGCTTGGAACGTGTCAGGATAGAGAAGAGCTACTCCATCGAGGATTTGGGCCTGAATATGATTGATTGTGTCTGGAGCCGGGGCCTTCAGGCGATAGTTGTTGCTCGTCTCACGGCTGAATTTCGCGAACGTCTCTTCGACAGTCTCGCTATAGTCACTCTCTTCTTCATAGCTCCGAACGGTCACTGATCCGTCTTTGAGGATCACGCTGTATCGGATTCGTGAAAAATCTGAAACTAGATTGTCGCCATCATTCACCAGCTTCCTGAATTCTGGTGAAGCGACATACTGGGCGAGGAACTCTCGGAAAGCACGCAGCCCACGTGAGTTCAAGTCAATGCTGGCCAGTTCCAGCGATAGGGTCCCGACACCGTTGTAATAGATCGCAACTGCACCGAGAAAACCGCGTTCGATCGCGTACCTGTAGTAAAGCTCCTGCGCTTGTTTCAGATGCTTGCGCATCGCGCGCATCGCGGCGGAGAACGTCGTGATGGCTTCAACGAGGCGTCCAGTTTCGAGATCCCGCATGACCTCCTGTCGATAGGCGACCGAATCGAGATCCTGCAGATGGGCATAAAAGAACGGCGCAAGATTATATTCCTTATAACCGTCGGTGATGGCGTCGACAACTTGATCGAGGTTTAAGTCTTTGAAGAAGTCGGGAGCAGATTGACTTTCGATGTCTTTGTAATCGTCGGCGTGAAGGAATAGAACGCTTTGAAACGGAGAAACAGCTTGAGGGTTCTCACTCGCTGGAGAAGGCGTCGGTACGATTTCATGAACTCCTGACAAAAGCACCTCATCAGGAGTCATCAGCCATCCTCTGAGTGGATGGCGGTTGGCGGTGGTACTCCTTCACCGATAACAACTACGATCTAGTCTTGAGCAGAGGCCGCCGGATGTCAAGCCAGGTGCTCACTAAGGGTGCGACAGCTGGCGCCAAATCGGGTTGAAAACGCCGACATGCTTGCGCGATGAATCCTTGATCCCGAACACAGCACTTAGATCTCTCGAATCGTGGAGATAGCATTGACGTTTCGATGGCCCGACAACAGTTGCAAGGCCAGAAGCGGGGCGGCGTTCTCCTCTTGGCTCGCCAGATGCCGACGAAGAGCGTCGTGTTTGATCGCATAGCGCTGCATGTCTTCCGCCGTACGCTCCATCACTGCAGCCTCGCGTAAAAGTAGGCGCAGACGGATGGAGCTGTTTCCGATGGCGTTACATAGAAACTGCAAATGTGGAACGCACACAGATACCGTACTCGCGCTTTCCGGATTCTTCTGCAGCCTCTGAGCCATTGCGCTCACCAACCCGTCTTCGGCATTCCAGCGGACTTCGCAAACAGGACAAGACGGGTTTACAAGCCCGGCGGTGCCGAACTGCCCAGAACCCTTTGCAGCCAATTTCCGGAAGTCCTCTGCCATCCGCTTGAGCAGGCGGGGGTAAGCTGTGCAGACGCCGCGGGGCGAAGCCACCTGCTCATAGTGCCACGTGTGCAGGGGGGCAGAAGCTTCCTCTCCGCGAGTGTTCCTCTGCACCGTCCTCGCAAGAGCTTTGGCGCTTCCAGTTTGCCCTCAACAAAGGCCTCGTAGATGACCACCTTGGCGGTCACATCGGTGAGTTCACTCCGCTGCCAAACCTCGACGCTAAAGACCGTGCGGGCATGCCTACCGTTGAGGAAGCCTTCAAACAGCTGGGACTCAGCTATCACACCGTCTACTCGGCGATCCAGCGCGAAAAGGCTCGCCGCGCTCAGGTGCGAGTCTCAAAAACCGGAAGCAGAACACAACATTCTTCGGTACCGCATCAATCGGCGTGATGCAGAGTACATCCAGATGGGAGAGTTTGGATTTCTCGTTTGATGCCTGAGCCGAAAAGTCGACAGATAGGCCTCAGGTCTCTAACGGCGCACCGCAAAAACGAGCACGACGGTTAGTCCGCTGAGAGCTAAGGCAACTGAGCTTTGAGCGACGACGCTGGTCTGGATCGTTCGTCCGACGCCTGCTCCCGAACAGACCTTCTTTGACAAGCCACTTGCGCGACGACGGCGCAGAACTCAGACAGATCGTCCAGACGAAGTCCCCGCCCCAACCAAACGTCGGCATGGTGGATGTGGAATCTTCCTGTCCGGTCGATGCTCGGCAATACATGATAATCGAGGAAGCGCTGGTTGCGCTCATCCAGCCCCGCCAGCAGCGTCACGTGCTTGCGCTCGTGCCGCACAGGATCGACCTGCCATCGGACAGTGTCCTTCCACGCTCTGATCGACCGTGCAACAAGAACGGATACAATCAATCCGCTTCGCAGGCGCAATCGGCTGCGCCATCTTCCGCCCCGGCGAACAACCGAAACATCGTTGGGGAACATCGTGATCAGACGTACTATTAGCTGCTCCCGCAGGGCTTGGGTGCGCCGACGCAAGTCAATGGGGCCGAACTGTTCAGGATTCCCGTAGCCGATCAACTGATATGCTCTTCGCAAGCTCCCGAAACGAAGTCGGTACGTCGAGGGCGAAGGCACATCTGGTGAGTTCTTGATCAATCTGAGTGATAATCGCCCTTCGTGTTCGAGCAGATTTTTCAAACTCATTAGCAGTTCTTCATCTGACTTGTTGAAGGTGCGATCCGCAAGAATACGCTGAGCCGACAGAAACGTGCCTTGATCCACCACCGTTTGAAAGGCTCCATGAGCGAGAATCCAGTCCGAGATTGGCACTCTCACACTCGGAGTGTAGAGGCGGCAGGAGGTTCGACCGTAAACCTGGCATCCGGCATATTTTAGGTGGCTGAGGATGTTGTGGACCGCTTGGTAATCCCATTTGGATTTGCCTGTGTAGGGAACATTTCTCCGGTTAAGTTCAGATGCAATTCCGTACACGGTCATTCCATCGGCAATCAGCATCCGGTAGATGTTACGAACGACCTGCACTTCCTCGGTGGGGCCGGGCACGAGAATCACTCGGTCAGTGGCGATGCTCTTCCGTTCGCCGAATGCGAGTTGCTGCTTCGGATGTCGCTCGCTTGAGACCAACAGTCGGCGCAAACCGTAGCCCGGCATCCCTCCTTGCTTGAATCCGAGCATTGCCAACCGCTTCTGCCCGGCGAGCACTTTCACGCCCAGTTCTCGGCTGTATTCTCCAGCCATCGTGCGCTTGAGAGCCTTCATAATCAGGCTCGGAAGGCTGCCGTCATTGGCAAAGGTTTCGGCGCAGTAGTGGACGGGAACACCTGCGGACTTGCACACGAACTCGTAGTGGGCGGACTCGTCAGTGTCTTGGAAGCGCCCCCAACGACTCACGTCATAGACGAGGATCGCTCGGTACCCTGTGTTGCCGACGACATCTTGCAGCATTTGGCGCAGCCCCGTTCTACGCTTGAGCGCGACTCCGCTCTTGGCGTCGGAGTACGTGCGGACAATCTCGAAACCGTGCGAGTCCGCGTATTTCAGAATCGCTGCTGACTGGTTTGCGAACGAATACTGCTGGTGCTCGGTGGACACCCGAAGGTATTGCGCGGCAGGAACAAGATTGGCAGCCATAGTGCCCTCCTGCGGGGCACATCGGCGGAATCGGAAAAGGCTTTAGAGGAGTCGGCTCCCAATTGCCTTACGGACAAGATCGGATGCCTCAACTCGGCAAACCGATTGGCAAATGACCAGCGCGTTCGCGAACTCTGTCTAACTCCGCATAGAACCGAAGGCGGATGCGCCCCAGAACCGATTGCCGCTGGTAGTAGCCGGCACGTTCAATAAGACTCGGCGACGGGTTTGCATAGTACGCCCGGTCTAATGCGGCGATAGCCTCTAACTTGGCGGCGTAGCGACTAAAGACAACGGCAATTTCGGCAGTCTCGGTCGGAGCGATGCCGATTGGCGGTCTGGCAATCATAGCGAGTAACCCTCGCACGCAGGAAACCAGAGGCGGGCGCATCTAGATCGCTGACTCCAAACGCACTGAGTATCGCAGACTCCGGAATTCCTGACGAAATCCCGGCATTGTTGCTGACTGGTCGGCACCAAGAATTCTAAGAACGCGCTAGTGGCTCGATTCGCAGGACTTTCCTCCTGCCGGATGATAGCCGTTCTTCACCGCTTTGGACTCACTCATGTACTCGCCTTGCTTCGTATTCCCGTACCAGGGGGAGTCTGAGCAGTGGTACACGCCCGACTCGGTGTTTGCCCACACCTTAACGACCGAATCGGTGGTGTCGCGGATCGCTCGTCCCGAAGTTGGCGAACTCTCTTGTTCGGCATTTGGCTGGACTGAAGCTGCAAAGTCCCTCGGCGTCATTGTGCCGATCGATTCGTTCAGCAACTTTGCAAGGCGAAGCCCGGCTAATGCCAACTGCCTGTCGACGACCTTGATCTGCTGCTGGTAATACTGCTCGTTCAAGTCGGTGCCATCCGGCACCCACGCTGCTTGTGCAAGCTGATGAGATTCGTTCGCCCACTGTTCAGGAGTTCCAACCCCCATGTCGTCCAGCTTGTGATTCTTGATTAGCTCCTCCTCGGCTTGAACATATTGTTCCCGGCTCATTCCGGCGTGCTCGATCAGATCGGTATCCCACACGCCGTGCAGATTGCAGTCGTAACGACCGCAACGGCTACTTTCGAGAAAGGTGACATGAACGCCGTTTCCGCCCCTCGCTTCGCCGACCGCGTGCATGGGCTGGTGAATGTCGCCCACGAAATGGACGACGAACTTCAATGCTTCCGCCCGATCCTCGCGGCTCGCTTGTTTGTCCGTCAGAATCTTGAGGAAGTCAGCTATCTTGTCTACCACACAACTATTCGGTGGGGAGCAATCACGATTCGCGTCGTAAGTGCTGCCACGGGGAATGTCCACATAGTGCCACGGCGCGGTATTGGGGCGATCCCTTCGAACGTCATCTGCCCAAGAGGCAATCGAGTAAAGGTGATTGTTCCCGATAAGTGACTGAATCATCACTTTGGTCGTCTCATCGAGATGGTCTTCCGCGACGGCGGCGACGATTTGATGCCCTTCGCGGCCCCAGCCCCAAGAGAATAATGGCACCAGCACAACGCAGACCATCACAATCTTGCGAACCCCGCACCGCCAGAGAACGGTCGCGCTGCGATACCGTTTGCACATTGCAGGATTATGCCAGAGCCGCAAGCGAAAAATTAACACTCATCACCACTTCACTGCCAAGCTAACTCTTCTCTGGACATACGAAGGCACTGACGGGCTGCATAACACCGGCGCAAGCCGACGTCATCAACAAACTGTACTCAGGCCCGATGACCTCGGATGGCAAGAGCATCTCAACGGGAGGCTACCTGCGCGGCTCCGAACTCAACAGGGAACAATTCTGCCGGCATGGGGCGTGGAGCAGTTCTACAAATTTGGTTTGTGGGGTTATTCCGGCGGCCCACAGTTCAGATATACGGATTTCGACTATGATCGCGACTACAAGCGTCTTGGACTGGCGTCCTGATACGACAATTCGAATCCCCACCTGCGCAAGTTCAAGGAGGCCCCCGGAAAATTAATTGTCTATCACGGTGGGACTGACACCGTTGATTTGCCCGGGGCGGTTATCGACTATTACGACACCGTCGAAAGAACCATGGGTGGCAGAGCGTCAACCCAGGACTTTTTCCGCCTGTTCTTGATCCTCCGGGGAATTGCCTGGTTTCATCACGTTGCGGCTGAGAACCTTGGCAAGAGCCGCGTCCTCGTGCTAACAAACAGCAACAATGCGGAGCAGCATGTGCAGTGCAGCTTGGGTTCTCGCGTGTTGAAGGTTGTCCTTCCGCCTGACTCGATCACGTTATTCGTTTAGTCATAATTTCTGGACTGGGTGACTTGAGCTGTCGAGTCCTCCTCGCCTAAAACAAATGGTAGCCTTTCATAAAAGGATTGGTCAGTTGATGGAAAATCGTGTTCAAAGCAACTATCGAGTGGGGCCACATCCATGTTGGAATATTCACTCTGCTGGGTGAGGTTTTGAGGGCAATCACCCGAAGTTTGCCAGACGGGGAATCGGAAGTGAGTTTTTACAGCCCCAGTTTGGCTCGCGCATTTTGGATCGTACGTTCTAGTTTCGGGAAGTTTTTTACCTCGCTCGCGACGCGATATCTCGCAATCGCGCCCAGGTGGTGCACGGCAGAGGTTGAGACGGTGGCGTGCAAGGTTTCGCGACGGCCGTTTGCAAACCAGCCTTTATACTCCTCGGATCCTAATCCCAGATCCACCGCCTGCCACGTATTTGTGTCGCAAGCCTCGATGAGAATCCTTCCCAGAAGACAGTAACCAGGAGAATCGTCTGCACAGCTAATGTCGAACGCTGTCTGATACAACGACCAAGTTCCATGAAATTGAAAACCATAGCTCCACGCAACCGGCCGATCTCCGACCATCAATCGCGTCAAAGTCACAATTCCAGTATCGGTAAATCGGCGGGCGAGTTCCTCGAGAAGGAATTTGCGTTCAGGCGCGAAGAGAAAACTGCCACGGCCTACTGCCTGGAAGCGCGCTAAATGGGCGTCGACGAAACCCGGCAAGGCAGCACGAATCTGCGGCCAGGTCCGAAGAAATGTGGTGGTGACCGCACCTCTCTTCTCCAGAGCTCGCAGGCACTTGCGGAGTTGTCTTTTGCTGGTGACCGTCGTTTTCAACACCTGGCGCTCTGCGCCAGAACCCAGCTCCACACGCGGGCACAAATATGCCGGGCGAATGTACACGTGAAACCCATACTTCCTGGCTGAATTCGGGAGAGCGTCGGCGGTCGCCGAGTCCGCCGGCAAATTGGCGAGCACCAAATTGCTCAGTTTCAGCAGACGAAGTTCCTTCAAGACCGCCTCGACAAACTCCGCTCGCCTGTCCGGTCGACTCAGAAAATCACAGTAATCTGCGGTAGTGCCGGCGAGAAAGCTCACATTCTGCTCGCCAGGGTCTGAGCTAAGACATGCGAGTCCCACCAACACGTTGGCATCGTAACCCAGGAACAGAAGAGGTTTGGGAGGGGGTTTAAATGCAGACTTGAAAGCCGACTGGATGGCGAGCGCCCACTGAGACGTGTAAAACACTTCGGGGTGCTCCATCTCCAGGACCAGTTTGTTCCAGCACTTCAGTAGAGAAGATTCTTCTGGAATTTCTCTGACCAGAACTATGCGCACCCGCCGCTCCAGTGGCCAATGAAGACCAACAATTGAATTGATCCAAGCTCGTAACCACGGGTTGCCCTTGAGACGAGAGCATTCTTACATCTCGCTCGCTTGATGAAACGTTCC
>JASHQK010000637.1 GCA_030039195.1 Candidatus Sulfotelmatobacter sp. | reverse complement strand
GAGGAGACAATCATCGAGGCACGCCAGGTCGAGAAGAGCTTCCAGCAACCGGACGGACCCGGGATCCAGGTCATCGCACCCATCGACCTCTGCATCGAATCGGGCGTCATCATCGCTCTTCTGGGCGCGTCAGGCAGCGGTAAATCGACGCTGCTGCGAATCCTTTCGGGACTGACGAAGCCATCCGCCGGGGTAGTGCTATGGCACGGGCGTCCGCTCGTGGAATGCGCACCCAACGCGGCGATTGTATTTCAAAGCTTCGCTCTATTCCCCTGGCTCACCGTGCTCGAGAATGTCGCGGCGCCTTTGGAGGCCTGCGGCATACCCGCCGAGCAGCGCCATCGTCGAGCCCGCGCTGCCCTCGATTCGGTAGGTCTCAAGGGCTTTGAGACCGCGTTTCCAAAGGAGCTCTCGGGCGGCATGAAGCAGCGCGTCGGCTTTGCCCGTGCCCTGGTCGTGGAGCCGGAGATCCTTTTCATGGATGAGCCCTTCTCCGCGCTCGACGTGCTCACCGCCGAAAGTCTCCGGGGCGAACTGATGGAGCTCTGGCTGAAGAAGCGGATTCCCACGCGCAGCATCTTTCTAGTCACCCACAACATTGAAGAGGCGGTGCTTTTGGCCGATCGGGTCATCGTTCTCGACCGCAACCCCGCTCGCATCCGAGCCGACTTCCGCATTTCGACGGCGCGGCCGAGGAACCGCAAGTCTGCCGAGTTCCTCGTCTACGTGGATTACATCTACAAAATCATGACCCAGCCGGAACTGGAAGCGGTGCCGCCAGCCCAACGCCAGCAGCCGATGGACTTCCTCTTTCAGGGACTGCCACATGCGAAGCCAGGAGGCATGGCCGGCTTGCTCGAACTCCTGAACGATCGCGGTGGTAAAGAGGACCTGTATCACCTTGCTGCAGACCTGGTCATGGAGGTAGACGATCTGTTTCCCATCGTCGAGGAAGCGGTGTTGTTAGGCTTCGCCAGATCAGTTCAAGGAGACTTGGAGATCACGGAGGCGGGGAAAGCGTTTGTCACAGCCGACATCGCCACACGCAGGACCCTGTTCCGCGTGGCCGCGCTCACCCACGTTGGACTCCTGAAACAGATGCGTAGCGCCTTGGAGAAAAAGTCGGATGGCACGATGCCATTGGAATTTTTCCGGGACGTTCTCGATGAGCGCATGCCCAATGAGGAAGTGCAAAAGCAAATTGAAACCGCCCTGGATTGGGGACGATACGCGGAGATTTTTACCTACGATGCGGAAACTGATCGGCTCCTTCTGTCCTAGCCCAACCCACCGGCTGGTGTTTCGGCTTCCGACATGCCGATTTTTCTGCTAATCCGTTGCCAGTTTTCTCCCTCGGTTCGCGCTATATGAAGAAGTAGAGCCGATGTACTCCCAGGAATCTCTGTACATCGGCATTCCCCCGATATTCCGCGTTGGATTTTGCGTCACGCTTGATTTCGACCTGATCCCGAGGAGGAATACGATGCCGCTCCGTCCGCTGGCCGTGCTGACCCTTGCCATTTCCTGTCTGTTTAGTAGGGTTATGCCCCTGTCTGCTCAACAAATTACTGCAAGCGGGCAACCATCTTCGCGAGCCAATCAGAAGATGAATAGTGCAGGGTCGATACCTCCTGTGCAAAGTTTTGTATACATTGGAAACTACGCTTCCAATGACATTTCTGCTTATCGCGCGGATGCCGTCACAGGAGCGCTTTCGCCGGTAGAGGGTTCGCCGTTCGCAAGTGGCGCCGGTCCAAGCTCTCTGGTCGCAGCAGCCGATGGGAAGCACCTCTTTGTCGCCAATAAACTGGCATCGAGCATTTCAATTTATCGGATTGCCCCGACTGGATCGCTCACGGAGATAAGTCGTTCACCGGTCGCAATCGACGGCAGCGCCCGTCAACTGGCCATCGATCAATTGGGAAGATATTTATACGTGACGAGCGAGGGCCAGGACTCGATCGCCGTTTTTAACATCGACGCAAAGACTGGCGCATTGGATGCAGTGGCCGGGTCGCCCTTCCCGGCCGGTCATGCTCCATCGGGAGTTGCGGTGGGAGCGGGAGACAGATTCGTTTTTGTGAGCCACGAAACCGACGACACGATTACCTCGTTCGCGGTGAACCCAGCCACAGGAGCTCTGATCCAAACGGCAGAATCCGATGTCGATACATTGAAGCCAGCCGGGAAGATTGCGGTCTCTCCTTCGGGCGCGCTGATGTACGTAGCGAACAGGAGTTCCGGATCCATTTCAGTCTTCTCCATTGATCCGGTACGAGGCCTTCTAACCCCGGTAAACGGCTCTCCTTTCGGGGCCGTGCCTTACCCCGGTGACCTGCTAGCAACTTCCGATGGCCTTAACTTGTTTGTAGGTAGCTGGCAAGCAGGAGGCTTGGCAGAAATCGGGATCAATGCCTCGAATTCTGCAAGCGAGTCTCCGCTGGAACCGTCAGAAGCAGTCAGCAATGAAGGTACGCTGGTTGTCGCTAGTGATACTGGCGGACGATTTCTCTTCGCGGCGGATGCGAATACCAACACGGTCACTCGCTACAGATTCGACCTGCAAACCCATAAGGTGGTCATCACTTCAGCGCTGTCTTACGCAACCGGGAAATCCCCAAGTGCAATTGCCGTAGCGGATATCCAGCCTGACACGACTGAGTCCATCTCTGTCTCGTTAGCATCGGGGAGCCTCCTGACATTCGCGAGCACGACCGGTACCGTGGACTTATCTGCTCCAGCCGCAAACGGGGGCGTTAGCGGTTGCGACGGCCAGATAATTCAATTGGCTTTCAACGATCCGTCAATTGCCATTATCTCCACATCCTCTGAGAATCCGGCTACTGACGTCTGCGTACCTGTTGGGGCTACAACCGCGGGATTCAACGTGACGACCGTCGCCAACAGTGGATCGGCAGTCTTAAGCGCATTCGCCACCGGGTTCACCAACGGCACCACGAATCTGACGGTCAGCCTCCGTGCAATCACTTTGTCATTGCCCTACACGAATATCGGGACGAACAAGACCGTCAATGGAACTGTAAAGCTGGCGAATGCCGCGCCGACGGGTGGTGTCTCTATTTCGCTCACCAGCAATGCACCGCAAACAGCAACGGTATCTCCATCTTCTGTAACGATCGCGGCAGGAGGGACAACGGCATCTTTCAGCGTTACTGGAGTTAGCGCAAATCCAGCGGTCATCACCGCCAGCGTATCAACCGGGGGATACACGAGTAGTCCCCTTGATATCACAGTGTTTCCTCCCGGACTTACGATCAATCTGCCCCTCAACGCAGTTGTTGCTCCCGGGCAGACGCTGCCTTATCCCATTAGTATCGGCGCCGCAGCTTCCGCTGCCCTTAGCGTTTCCTTTACCACCAGCGGGAGCCCGGGCACTGCCACGATTTCGCCAAACCCAGTCACCATCCCCCCAGGAGCGACTTCCCCCACAACAGCTCCTACAATCACGGGCGGCCACATCGGGCCGCTCAGCGTGACCGGCAGTGCGAGCGGATATGCCTCCGACACGGAAAGCGTGACTGTCCAGATCACTCTTACTTTCAACCCGAACACGCTGAGTGTGGAAGCCGGTAAGACCGCCGACTTGACCTTAAGTGCCTCCGCAGTTGCACCCACAGGTGGATTCTTGATCGATCTATCCTCAGCAAATACGACAGAAGCCACGGTTCCGGCCACCGTGCTCATCCCACAGGGATCCAGTTCAGTCCAGGTTCCGATCACTGGAGTAGGTGCAGGTAACACAAACGTGCAGGCAACGGCTCCCGGGGCTATCGCGGCGACGGCCGCAATCACTGTCTATGCGCCACCGGGAATCAGTCTCTATGGGCCTACCGGAAGCAACAACTTTGCGGTGGGGAAGAATGGCATCGTCACAATGGGAGGCACTCTTACACAAGCAGCACCCGCTGGGAATCTTGTGGTCACTCTGACGACTCCTTCAACGTCCGACCTGCTGCTGTCGGCCAGCGCCACTGCAACCGGGAGCCACAGCATTCAAGTGACGGTGCCGGCCGGTTCGACATCGCTTCCGAGTTTCTATGCACAAGCGACGACAAACTCAGGGACCGCGACAGTAACGGCAACGGCCTCCGGCTATTCAAACGGGACGGCGACCGCAACGTTCGTGCCCTCGGGCTTCATCCTGCAAGGCGGCACCAGCACGACGACTCTTTCGGGGCCCTCGCCGGTTTACGTCACATTTGTCCAACTCGACCCGACGACGCTCGACTATGTCAGCCAACTCACGCTGCGTCCTGGTCTGACGAGCTTCAATGTAGTACTGAAGGACCCCGACACGTCCGTGGGCACGCTGGGTAGCTCCTCGATCGCTTTCAAATCCGGGGATTCGCAACTTCAAACCACCTTCCAACCCAATCCCACCGGCAGCGGCGGTAGTGCCGTGATCAGTTTCAATGGCACTCCGAGCGGCTACTCTGCACCAGCAGATTACAACACCACGACGTATACCGTGACGCCGCCGATTTCATCGCTCGCCTTCTGCAACGGAAGTGTCGTCACCGGTACCGGCTCAGTAGCCCTTGGTCACAACAGCGTCTGTTCTGCTACGGCGGAAGTCGCAACCGCTGCTCCCGTGGGCGGACGTACCGTGAAGCTCACATCCAGCAGTTCCAATCTGTTGCTCTCCACCAGCGCCACTACGATGGGAACGACTTCGATCG
>JASHQK010000636.1 GCA_030039195.1 Candidatus Sulfotelmatobacter sp. | reverse complement strand
CTAGATGCCCTCGCGGCGTGGCAGTCCGCTCCGAGCGAAGGCTGCGGATGTCCGGCATGTAGCACCCGAATCGGCGACGTGCGCGTGGAAGCTCTGGGAATGACACGTCGCAAGGTTCCTGTGGAGGTGACCCAGCCCGCTAAAACTGGACCATCTAGAATGTGAGTTCTCCCCAAACTGACCCGGCCGTTTTTTTTGTACCAAGTCGAGAGTTAGTCTCCGGCATTTGCTAAGCGAGACAGCCCGCGGCTAGCCGCGATCTGCTTCGCAAATTCGTGTGGCATGCGCTCCCTCAGGGCCCTGTGGGGACGACTCGCGTTGTATTCCCACCTCCAAGCCTTGATACTCTTAGCGGCTTCCGGCAGATGACTAATCCAGTTAGCATCCAAACATTCGGCCTGCAGCGTTCCGTTAAAACGTTCCACATGCGCATTGTCAGATCATTTTCAGCATCTGATGCCGTCCGCTCGGAAGTAGCGTTAGATTAACCGCCGACTGAGGGTGGACGCCACTTCTTAACGACCCCAGGCTGGTCCGCGTCCGGAGATAAAGTTGGCAAAAGCGACTGCCGCAGCTGCATTGAGGAGTACAAAAGTGAAAGCGGCGTCAGCAATTCTCGCTAGCGGATTTCGGCTTAGCTTCAACGAGCCCCAGACACTGAGCGCATAGAAGATAAGCTGCAGGGCCAGGGCCGCCCGGTAAGGCACTTCGCGAAGCAACATGGAGGAGACTAGTGCGAGGCACAAAGCAAAGGGTACGGCGAGTCTGAGCAGCTTGTGGCTGATGAATTCGAAGCGCAGAGGATTGGTGCTGCTCAATAACCAAGGTTCCATCTCCAGTAACTGATAAATGCCACTCAAGGTTCTTACTTTGCGGGAAAATTCGCGACCGGTTCCCAGGTCCGGAACGTCCCAGATGCGGGCACGCGAGTCTAACACGACCCGATATCCTTGGCGCACGACCTGCATCGGTATGAATACATCGTCCAAAATAATTTCCGATGGAAGTGGCACGAGCAAATTGCGTCTGACGGCATACAGTGCACCGGTAGCGCCGATGACCGATCCCGATGTAGATTCAAGTTCACGAGTTATTTTTTCGATTTTCCAGTATAGGCCGAGGCCTCTGACGCTCTCCCCTATCGCCGGATCACCCAACATCAACTCGCCGCTCGCGCACCCAACCGTGGGATCAGCGAAATTCTCCATCAGGCGAAGTACGGCGTCGTTCGCGATTGTTTGCCGGGCATCCGTAAAGACCACGATCTCACCAGTGGCAGACTTCAGGGCCTGGTTCAGTCCAGACGCTTTGCCCCGACGCTGTTCTTGGATAATCGAGTGCACTCGCGAATCCTGAGCGAATTCCGAAAGAACACGGTTCGTGCCATCGGTCGAGCCATCGGAAACCACAATCATCTGCACTTTCTCAGGAGGATAGTTCATGGCCATGAGACCGCGCACCTTGTGTTCGAGATGGTTGAATTCGTTACGCACCACCAGAACTATCGTCAAGGAAGGTAAATATGGACACGACTTTATTGTCTGCCGGTGAAAACGACAACGGACCCACAAACACACCATATAGCCAAGGTAGGTGTAGCCCACGATCCCGACGGCACACCAGAAGAGGAATCTCATCTCGCTTCCCGAATCTCACCTTGGCTACGTACGACCTATTCCCATTTTCCGTTGGGTTTGTCTGAAAAGCCGTGATTGTAGTGGTTCTCCGGGTGCTTCTCAACTGGTATTCCGTTGAGCACAACGCCGAGAATGTGTTCCTCGCGAAACCTATTCCGCGCCTTTCGGACAAGATCAAATGGAGTCGAATTGGAGCGGACAACCATCAGCACCCCATCGCAGAAACTCGCGATTAGTTCGGCATCAGTGACGGGCAACGCCGCTGGCGAGTCGATGACGATCCAATCGAATAACGCGGATAGGCGATCGAGCAAGGGCTTAAGGCGACCGTTGGAGATAACGTCGGACTGACCGGAGACCGGTCTACCGCCGGCCAGGAAGAACAAGTTCTCGATCGGCCCCCTCTGGATAATGCTCATTTCCCCTGCTTCACCCAGAAGGTACTCAGACAGTCCAGGAGTCTGGTAGGTTCCGAGCGCCGAATGCAGGCTGGAGTTGCGCAGGTCTGCGTCCAGCAGCAGCACACGACTGCCTTGCTGTCGCGCCATCGCCTGCGCCAGGTTCGCGGCAACAAACGAACGGCCTTCTTTGGGTACCGAACTGACAATCGCAAGGGTCTTGAACGGCGATCTCTCCCGCACTTGATAAAGTCGGGAGCGCAGCGCTCGGAAGTTTTCTACGCCGGGAGTCGACCCATCGGAATCAAAGCACAGCATCGTTTTCCGATCTGGATTCCAGTCGGCCAAGCGACACTGCGCAAGCGAAGTTTCAGCATTGCCATCTGAGTGAGTTGCCACATCGTCCGCGGCCAGAGCGAAGATAATTGGGTCTGTATCCGTTACCACGGGCGCGGCGTCCGGGTCCGAACCGTTCCCCTTGCGTATCGGCCCCTCTGGTTCGACCTTTCTCCACGCTTCGTCAGTCCGGTTCATGAATTTCATTGGTTAGTTGTGTCTTCTCGGCGAACTTATAAACGGCATGCTTCTGATCCTACGCGCGCAACAAAGTCTTCAAGCGGCCCCGGGCCCCGTTTAGTTGACCTTGAGGGTTCTCGCTCACCCAGGGGACAGACGCGAGCATTGGCATCTCCAGCACCGCCAAGACATCTCTCTCGTCTCGCAGCGCCCGGTCCTGCCATTCCATCCAGAACACCGCAACAAGACCAACACAAAGCCCCCCCGCCAGCCCGCCGCCGGCAAATTTCCAACGCACGGGAAAGCTTGGCGAATCCGGCAGATCTGCGGCATCAAGCAGTCGCAGTTGTTCTCCCTGCTGGCTGCGTTCCAGGTCAGTCTGGATCTCGGACTCACTCTTGTTAGCCAACAACGTGTCATAGAGATGGTGAGCGACCTCGTTGTCGCGCGTCAGCTGCTTGTACTCTTCCTCCACTTTCGGGCTCAGAGTAAGCCGGTTTCGGTAGGAATCGATCATTGTCTGGAGGTCCTTGCCTTTTTCGGCTGCGCGAGCGACCAAGTTATCGTCTTGACGAATCCGCTCGCGCAATTGCGTTATTTGTGGCGGTTCCGTTCTTCCCGTCTCCGTCAGAGTGTCCCCGTCTGTCGCGCCAGACTCGTCCATCTGCTTTTGCTTGGCTTCGAGGGCCGCAATATCACTCCTCATCTTGATGACATCAGGATGATCATGCGTGTAGCGGTCCTGCAGAGTGATGAGCTGGGTTCGGAGGGCGATCAACCGCTGCCCGATCGTGTCCGTAGTTTGATTGAACTGGGAGGACTTCCAAGCTACAACTTGCTGATCCAACAAAGACTGGGCGTAAGACTTGTCTTGTTCGGCACGATTGAGCGCTTGCGTGTTCGCGTCGAACTCGGAATTCAGCCCATTGAGGATCGCGAGATTATTTTCCATGTCGGTGGGCAACTGCCCCAGAAAACGGCTCTTGAACTCGGCAAACTCTTGATCTTTCTGATCGAGGTTTGTCTTGGCCTCAGCCAGCTGCCGCGCCAGAAAGTCTGTCGTATTCAGGGCGACTTGCTCTCTCATCTTGCTATTTTCCGCGAGCACCATGGAGGTGATCTCGGCACAAATCTCTCGCGCATCCTGCGGATTGTCTGCGGTGAACCGCACGTAGAATCCAAGGAAATCCATAGTCCGCCGGAAAATGAGCGATGTCGAGGTCGAAGGATCCGCCTCCACAAAAGAGACGTTCCGCTGAATGCCGTCGACCACTTTATCCACGCTCTTGCCCCCCCTTGCGAGATCCAGGCGGGCAGCAAGCGCCTCTAGGCGGCTGCGACTTAATACCTGCTGCTGTAGTGTGGCTATGCGATCGATTACGGATGTGGTCACAATAGGTCTCACGTACCCGGCAGGGATCGTCTGCCTTTCAACAAGTACCAACGAGCGCGACGTATATTGCGGCGAAAAGGCAAAAGAAACAAGAAAACCGATTGCAGCCGCCGAGAATGTGGCGAAGCAAAGGAGTTTGAAGTGCCGGCGTGCGATGGCTAGATAATCATCGAAATCGAGCAAGCGATTGGCAATCATTCTAAATAACCGTTTTGATCCTTCGACGTAGTCAGGTCAATCTAAGCTTCTTGATTCGAATGAAGTCCTTCCTTACGACGCCCCACTCCAAGGAGACATCCTCTAAGGCACTACAATCGTATCCTCCGGTTTGAGGACGATGTTCTGAGACATGTCTTCGCCCCGGATTGCGCGCTTATAATTAAATGTGATTTTTTCTGCCTTGCCGTTCTCAACGCGCAGGATGTAGATACGCTTTTCGTTGGCAAATTGGGTTAGTCCGGCTGTGGCCACCGCCTGGAGTGCGGTCATCTCGTGCAGCAATGGGAGAGGACCACTGCGCAAAACCTCTCCTACAATGTAAATGCGATGTGAATTTGTCTGGGTCACAACCACCGTCACCCTGGGCGCGGTTATGTATTGCTTCAGTTTCTGTGTCAGCAGGGCGCTAAGTTGCATCGGGGTTAACCCCGATGCTTGTACGTCATTCAAGAGCGGAACCGAAATCATCCCATCAGAACGCACGGGAACACTTGCTGTCAGATCCGGTTCTTTCCACACAGAAATGTTCAGCATGTCGTTCGGCCCGATTTGGTATGGCGGCTCAGCCTCCACCGTCTCCGTCCTCAACTTTATGGCCGGCTCATTCGGTGCAGGAACTGCCACACCAATCGCAGTTTCTGGCCTCGCAGGGGGTGCCTGAGCTGAAATCAGCGACGTAGCACCAACCATTAACAATGCTGTAGTGGCGAACCGATGTCTCATGCGACTCCGGAAGAGCACTCCAGATGCAAGGGGGAGCGGGAGCCTTCTTTCCCACGGGAGCGGCGCTTCAGAGCGCCTTACTCCAAAAGTGGCAGACATCCCGGTGGCGTAAGGATTGTAACCTAAGAGTGAAAGTCCCGATTGTTAAAGGAATGCAAATTCTTTGCCCTCGCCCGTTTTGCGACGCCAATTCTCATAGTTCTGTCTTATACTTGCAGCGCTTCTCGCATCCCATTGCTTACAGGTTTCCCGCATGCAGCGCCCACCACAAGCAGAGAGTGAGCAATTGGATGGGTTCAAAGCAGGCGAGCAACCCTGCTTCCCCAAGCTTCGTGTAATCCAACTTTGCGTGCGTCCTGTTTTCACCATCGCATTTCTGAGGCAAACTGTGTCCACTAAATCAATCAAGTGCGCCCCCATCGTTTTTCGTCTAGATCTCCTCTTGTTTGGCTTGATTTGTGTTCTTGCCGCATGTTCTCGTGATCCAAACGTTCGCAAGCAGAAATACCTGGAGAGCGGCGAGCGCTTTTTCGCCAAGGCCGACTACAAAAGCGCCGATATTCAGTTCAGGAATGCTCTGCAGGTAGATCCCAAGTTTGCGGCCGCTCACTATCAACTGGCACGCACATACCTGAAAATGCAGGATTGGAACCACGCTTACCGAGAACTCGCGAGTACGGCGCAACTGCAGCCAGAGAATTATCAGCCTCGGCTTGACTTGGCCAATCTGCTTATCGCTGCCGGCGACCTCAACCAAGCACAGGAACAAATCGACGTTCTAGCCAGCAAGCAGCCAGAAAATCCGGACGTTCATTTGGCGGAGGCCGACCTCTTAGTGGCGAAAAAACAATTCACCGAAGCCATTCAGGAGGTGAAAAAGGTCATAACGCTCGATCCTCGGCGGGGTGATTCATACACCAGGCTGGCGTTGCTCGAACTCAAAACGAATCAAGCGGCAGAGGCTGAAGAAGGCTTCAAGAAGGCGATTGAATACTCCCCCGGAAACGTTGGACCGGAGATCGCTCTGGGCGGCTATTACCAATCCCAGCAGCGCTTTGGCGAAGCTGAGCAGCAATATCTTCATGCTATACAAAGCGACGTGGAGAATCCCGATCCCTACATTGCACTTGCGCGTCTCTACATGGCTGAGGGCAAGAAGGCCGACGCAGAGGATTTGCTGAGAAAGAGCAAGACGAGATTTCGCGACAACTCAGTTGGGTACCGAATGTTGGGGGACTTCTATTTCGCCGTCGGGGAATATGAGAATGCCGCCTCCGAGTACCGTGAACTGAACCGCGAGCACCCGAAAGACGATGTGGTAACGAAGAACTACGTGCAGCTCCTGATTATTGAGAACCACCTGGACGAAGCCCAAGAATTGAACAACGCGGTACTCAAAAACAGACCCAACGATGTAGATGCACTGATCGAACGTGGGCAGATTCAGATCGGCGAGGGGCGTCCATTTAACGCGGTGGCAACGTTGCAGACAGCGATCAAGAACGATCCAAACAACGGTTCGGCTTATTATCAACTTGGTGTTGCATATGACCGGAACAAGGAGCCGCAGCAAGCTGAGAAGGCATGGCAAGACGCCGTGGGCCATCGCCCCGACTTGGTGGAAGCGCAGCGGGCCCTCGCGCTAGTTGCACTCCGTAAAGGGGATATGAGCGGTCTGGAGACCTATGCCAGCCAGGTCGTAAGCCTTCAGCCCACTTCGGCAGAGGGATACGCTTTGCGGGCTCTCTCCCACATCCGGCGTCTGCAACTGGCTCAGGCGGAACCAGACGTTCAAAAGGCAATCGCGCTAGCACCGCAAGCTGCGGCAGGTTATTTGCAACTCGGGAATCTAATGTTGGCTCGGAAAAACTACCGCGGCGCCGAGCAAGCCTATCAAGATGCACTCCAACGCGATAGCAGTTCAGCGGATGCTCTCAGGGGCCTGATGGATACATATTTCGCTCAAAACAAGCCACAGAGCGCCTTTAGCGCCGCACGAGTTCAGATCACAAAAGTACCCGAAAGCAGCATTCTTTATGACCTGTTGGGCACAGCCCTGTTTGATCATAAACGGACAAAACAGGACCTGGAAGATGCCGAAACGAATCTGAACAAATCTATGCAACTCGATGATCACAACATCGATGCCTGGCTCAAACTTATTCAGGTACAAGCGGTTCGTGATTCGGCCGAGCAGGCTCTCACTACCTGTCAACATGCCTTAGAGAAAAATCCGGATGAGACGGGATTCTATGTGCTGTTGGGAGAACTTTATGACTCCAGGCAGAGCTGGGACGACGCCAAACAGGCGTTCCAGAAGGCCCTTGCGCTTAACCCGGATAATCCCGCAGCCTCGAACGACCTGGCCTACGTGATGCTCCGGACTGGCGGAAACCCTGATCTCGCGATGCCCCTCGCTGAAACCGCACGCCGCGGCATGCCGGATTCTCCCCAAGCTGCGGACACGATGGGGTGGGCGCTCTACGAAAAGGGGGCCTACCATTCCGCTATCGATCAGTTTCAGGACGCACTCAGGTTGGCGGAAAAAACAAAATCCCACGATGATCCCACTGCTCATTATCTGCTCGGCATGGCCTACGAAAAAACCGGCCAGGTCACGCTGGCACGAGAGCATTTGGAGCGTGTCCTCAAGATTAATCCCAACTATTGGGCGGCGGATGATGTCAAGAAATTGCTTTCTGGGCTGCGGGGATGAAAATTCTTGCAAACTTTTTGCACAAAACATTCGCTGTACCCGCGCGGTTTTCCACCGAAAATGACGCAAGATGTTGGGAAATTCACAGAATGTTTACTTTCGGGTCATGCACTTGTCACTTTTAGCACCTAGAGTGCTTGCTGTAATCGTCCCACGTCCTCAATGCTGTTATACGACCTGGAGGAGCAATGAAGCTACAAGGCTGGTTGCTGGCGATTTTTGCGTATTGTGCGATTAGCGTTCCCGTCGCGGCTCAGATTACGTTTAGCAACTCTGATGGAACCTTCACCGCGAGTGGAAATACCATAGGTACTTCGACGCTCTCTCTTGCCGGCTCTGCACTGACTGAGGTGACTGGGCTAACAAAATATGGTGTTTCTACGACTCCGCCATTGGGAAGTAGCGTGAGCTTCACGACAGGTACGTTGTTAACGGGCAACATCACGGGCTCGGGAGGCACGTTCAGCGGGGGAGGAACATTCACGATTGACTACGGAAACGGCGTTATCTTTAAGGGCGAGTTCGCGAGCGGAACAACATGGACTAACATAGGGATTGCTTATAGCTTCGCTGGGAAAGTGGACGGGACGCTATACGTCCCCGGATACGCCCCGGAAACGGTCATGGGAGCTAGTGTTCAGTTAACAACCCTCAATGCCAGTTGGAGCGGGATGACAATTCAGGACGGTACGAATAACATCAACGGCACCACATTTAGTTTGCCGGCTGGTGGCCTTACTCCTGTACCCGAACCCGGAACACTGACTCTGTTGGGGACGGGTTTGGTGGGCTTAGGGTTTTTTGTGCGTCGCTTGCGAACCGGAGAAAACTCTGCCGGGTGATGCCTGAACCGACTTTACGTGTGGTCCGAGTAGTGGCAAATCTTAATATGTGAATTTAGGGCAACGTCAATTTGAGCGTTGCCTTTGATTTTTCGCACCGGACTCTGAATCCAGACTCTCTCAGCTACCAAAATGCTGATGTCAGCTGCGCCTGATAATGTTCGATTCCATCGACGTACTTTCTAAACGACAGAAAGTTTGTCTGGCCTCCAACACCGATTCGGGGTAGAGCGTAAGGGTTTGAGCCGGGGCAGGGCATTCCAAAGTGCGTCAACACCGCACTTGAATATCCCGCTCTTTCCACTTGACCAAGATGCAAGGGAAAGTAGTCCATCGGCTGGCCATTGGGGAAGCAAAAGGATTCGACCTTCCTCTCCAGACCGGACTCGATCTGGGATCGAGATGTAGTCAATTCCCACCAGCTTTCTTCGTCGGTGAGACTGGAAAAAATTGGGTGGGTGACGCTGTGCGAACCAATTTCAACCAGGCCAGAATCCACCATTTGGCGCAGTTCTGTCCATGAACAGGGCGCATATTGCGCAGGGGGCTCGCGTGGGATCAGGACGCGCATTCTCTGCGCAATTAAATCGATGCAGGCGTTGCGCTTCTCGGGCCGCAAGCGGTTCATTCTTGCAAAGAAATGTTCAACCTTATCTGGATGCAACTCTTCTACCGACAGCGGTTGCTCCGCCAGCCATAAAACTTTGTCGGTCCAAAGCCAGTCCTCCCGCCGAATGAACGAACTCACTACGAAGACTGTTGTTGGGATTTGGAATTCCTTTAATAGAGGAAAAAGAAATTCGTAGAAGTTGCGACGTCCGTCATCCACGGTCAGTGCAACCATGCGGGAATCCAATGGTTTCCCTGACTTCAGTTGCTCGACCAGTTTGATTAGTGGGACAATTTGAAAGTGTTCGCACAAATAGGCAAGTTGCTGTCGGGCCGCTTCTACGCTAACAGCGCCGTTGCTGGCGTCATCCCCTTGCGAGAAATTGTGATACATGAGAATGCGCGCCATTCCAGCGGACGTTTTTCGCGCAAGAGCGAACAAGCCGGAGCTTCGCAGAATCCTCAGGGCTAATCTCTTCATCGTCCTCCGGGGTAGCCAGTGTGCCCGCGGTCATGTCCCCAAAACATCGGATTATAGAAACCTAGCAGAAATCACAGATAGCGCGAAAGACCGCCGCTGACCATTTGCTGCAAACAGTGTAGATATAATGCGTCACTAGAGCTGATAAACGTCGAAATGACAGATCAAAGAGAACAAACGGGCGCTCGGTTGCAGAGCGCTCCCCCGCTCGGCACTATCCTTCAGTACATTGCCAGATGTCTTCGGGCTGCAGCCAAGAAATTGTTGCCCGATTCCGCTATCCACGAATTGCGTCGCTATCGAATGTACGGTGGAAAAGAGCGTGCCGTCTATCTGAAGATTCGCGTTCTGAATGCCATCGGCATGATGAACTCCAGAATTTCCCGGCCGCCCAGAACAGCCCGCTCATTTCTCTTTGTATGTTTCGGGAACATTATTCGAAGTCCGATGTGTGAAGCTCTCCTGAAACAGGCCCTGCCAAGACTTCCCTCTTACCTCATTACCGTCAGTTCAGCTGGCCTGAATGCTGTGCCGGGACGGGCGGCTCATCCCTGGGCGACGGCGGCGGCGCAAGGGTTCGGCATTTCTCTTGAAAATCATCGGGCCCAATTATTAACCGGAGATATGGTGAGCCAAGCGGATGCAGTCTTTGCAATGGACTACGATGATCTCGTCCAGCTTCTGTCCCGATACCCTGAGGCCCGCAACAAAATCTTCATGCTCAGCGCTTATGCGAGCGAATACCATCGTGCCGTAGAGATTACTGATCCCTACTACTCGGGCGAAGAGGCAACTCGGAGTTGCTACGCGGTTCTTAACACGTGCATTGAGAATCTGGTGGAGAGTTTATGCCGCGAGTGAACTTACGAATCCGATGCTGCGAAGTGTTGAGCTGGGTCAATGGTTGAGCTCTACCCGAGGACGCAGAGGTCGGCGGCAATGTGCTCGCAAGTGGCTTAGGCGCAGGCAGGATCAGCAATTACTCTCCGCATCGCTGCTATCAAGTGCTCGGTGACCACGGACCAGTCATATTTTTGAGCCGTCGCCGTGGCAGCCGATTCGTATGCACGCCGCGTCGTTTCGTCGCGCAAGAGTGTAGCTACATATTTGGCAAATAAACGAGGGTCGTCGGCCAGCAAGATGTCATGGCCATGACGAACGTCAAGCCCCTCGGCGCCCAAACGTGTGGACACGGTAGCCTTTCCCAAGGCCATGCCCTCGTAAATTTTGAGCCTTGTTCCCCCGCCGATGCGGAGTGGAACGACAAGAACGGTGGCCTCACGGAAGTGCTCAACCACCGACGGCACGGTCCCGGTTACCTCGACAGATGCGGAAACGAGTTCCCGCACTCGAGGATGCGGATCACGGCCTACAATTCGGAACCGCCCTTCCGGAACTCGCGCCAACACATGCGGCCAGACTTCACTGCAGAAGTACTCGACCGCATCTATGTTCGGTGCCCAATCCATGGACCCAGCAAAAACCACGAGGGGAGCTGCAGGACGCAGTTCCGGATCGTACTGGAACTTGGCGACATCTACTCCGGTAGGAATTACGGTAATATTCTTGCGATCTACGATTCCGCTCATGGCCTCGCGGTCGTGATCGGAGACCGCAAACACGTGATGGAAACGTCGAATCTGCCGTGGTTCAAAGCGAGCCATCTTGACATATTCAATCTTCGCACTCAGACGATTCAGCCATTTTGTTTCAAACTGCGCCCGCCGTCTCCACAGCAGGCTTTCTACATTGTGTTGAAAAAGGATGACGGGGATGGCAGGCTCTCGAGGAAAATTCAACGTGCTAGCGAGAAAATCACACACTGCGACGTCGAAGCGCTGCGCTGAGATCCAATCGACGATCAGTTGCCGCACGTGAGCTGAAGTGAATCTGCTCACCGAATACGGAACTGACGACGGCAGCCGTAGCACGTAGTCCAGATAGCGCTCGAAGCCACTCGTCGAAGGGGCTGCACCGTGGACAGGAAATGCACCCGGTAGACGCTCCAACAGCTCTTGCTCGTACTGCGAATCGCGGTTGCCGCCGTAGTACGACAAATAGGTTACGGCATGATTCATTGACAGGTGGCGCAGGATATTGTACGTACGGAGCTTTCCGCCGGTCTCCAGCGGAAGCAATTTCCCCGGTTTCACCCACAGAATCTTCATTGCTGTGCATTGACCAGGTCTCTAAAACGAGCATCCTCACTGAGCACAAGTTGAATACGAGAAAAGGCGCCGTCTTGCCTGCTGTAGACTTATGTACCGTCAAGGCTCAGTGTTCAATTCCTGATGGAACGATTCCGCTCCCGGATGCGCGCAGTTTTTCGATGCGCAGCGTCTTATTTCAGGTCGTTGGTTGCATTGAATCGGTGAGCCCTGCTACCGCGACGAAGACCTCCCGTGGGATGGTGGGCATGATGGTTTGCGCCCTGGAGCCTAGTGGCCAAATCGAATTATGCCGCTGTTCCATAATACAGTCGGATCCTCTTCCAGGATTCGGAATCCCGCCTGCACCACCATCTTTCTCATACGCTCCGGCGTATTGTCAGTGAATGTATGATTCATCTGAGCACCGATTTTCGTCTTGTCAGAATAAGTCAGAAAGACGTTCCCACTTGGCTTCAGGACACTGGCGATATTTTTCAAATAGTCGGCAATCAGATGCAGCTCAAGATGCACAAAACACGCCACGCTAATCACATAGTCGACAGAATGTTCCGGAACTCCCGGAAAATCCGTGCCACGGTTGATAATGAACTGCATGTTTGGGGTGTGAAAGCGCCCTCGAAGCTCTTGCAAGAGCTCGGCATGGTAGTCAACCACATATAGTTTACGAAAACCCAATAAATACCGAGTCCAACGTCCGCCGCCCGGGCCGATCTCCAGCCCAACGTGATCGGGCTTTACGTAGGGAAGGACGTAATGATCTCGCATATATACGTGCGGACCGGATACCTCCGGGTCCCCCCACTGCAAACCATAGAACTTAGTCGGGGACACTACCTCTCGAACTGCGCGACGCACACGGTGTACGAATCCGTTTTGCCGCTTGTAGTTGCGCAGCATGTCGAGATGAAGTTGTGTATCGAGATCAGGCACGTTTTACTCCAAGTGGGAACTTGGGTTCTACAGGGCGACCGGGCGGCCGGGCGGCATCACAGGTGCGGCGGCTTTAAGGCAAGAAAACAAAGAATTTGAACCGTTGCACGAGCATAACCCTGTTCATCACTGCCGAATACTAATCGAAATTTGTTCGGATTGTCCACGTTGCTGCATGCTCTTCTGTCGAATTTTAACAATGCATTAACAAGTCTCGGTGACCTAATGACACTCCGACTTTTGCGTCATGGCCGTGCAGGACTTAGACTAGCCCCCCAACGACAAAAGAACACGAATAATGCCCAACTCGTCCAGGAGAATGGCTTCAATCCGGTTTTCCAAAGCGCCGCACTGCGAACTTTGTCCCAGGCGCACCACCACGCGGTTCTGGGCAGGGGCGACGGCCTACCCCTATAGACAATGCTTGGAGGTTACGGGCCGGGCGGTCGGGGTGAGAGAACGTTTCCGCTCGAAGCGAAATCGATTTTGCCGAGATAGCCGAGGTATGGATGGCCTCCACCCAATTTTTGAACGTTCGCTCCCATATTTCCGGCCTCATCAAGCAGTGCCTGAAGCTCGTCGCCCGGGTCCAGTTCGTCAAATACGTACGCACTGCTCGCGCCGGAATCCCTCATTCGTGTGAGTTCCGAGCGTGCCCATGTTTGCCGCGAAACATGCCCACTGAAGTCGTGCATCGGAAGCTCGCCGAGAATCAATGGTTTACATCCATAATGATAAACTCTTAAAGATTGGGGAAGCGGGGGCTCCGGATCTTCGGCGAATGCACGCTTGCAATCCTGTTCGAGTACTCTCTGGTAGGTTTCCGCGGATGGCACACCTTCCATTCCCGCATCTCTCGTGTAAAACTCCCAAACCGGAATACTAAACACAGGGACATAAACGGCGGCGCAATTGGACGCGGTTCGACTCTGCGAGATGAGTGACTTGTAAAGTCTGGGAAAGTGTTTTTGCCGCCAGGCATATACATGTAGTGTTCCGCTTCCAATAATGAAAGAAACAGCAACAGCAAGGCAAAAGCGGTAAAGAGGCGAGCGAAGCTTCATGGCAAGCAGCGATTCAAATCCGGCGGCGACGAGAACAACTAGCAGAGGGATGACGAATAGCAACAATCGGGGTGCGATAGGAAATAACCCCAGCGCCGATGCCAGAATTACTGCCACATAGGGCAGCGTGAGAGCGGCCGCCCAAATCACGCCAGCTCGCTTCGCCGTGAAATAAAGCCCCACAGCCGAAATAAAAATGAGCCCCCCTTCATGCAAATAGCTGAGCGAATCGAGAGACCACGGAAGCAGGCTGCGTAATGCCTCCCCAGCTCGTCCCGCAAAGTGAGGCTTCAAAACGGACAGAATTTGGTCGGACCAAAACGCCTTTATGTAAAACGCATTTCCTTCAAAGTGGTAGATGCTGAAGTACAGGAACGAAAAAAGGCCCAACCACGTCACCACTACCAAACCCGCTCTAACGGCGCTTCGCATTTCGCGAAATTTGACTACCGCCAGCAGCAGGCCGAGGCTTAAGAGCACGAAGATGATAGCCTGCGAAAGCAACAGGGCAATCACTCCCGAAACGAGGAACAAAATCCATTGCTTCTTTGCCGTCGGATCGAGTGAGACGAAATGGAAACGAAGCATCATCCACAAGGTCAACGCTGCATCCATCGAATAGGGCTTCAATTCGGAGGCGGAAAAGATCGCCAAACCTGAAACAGCAAGAACGGCAACGGCCACAATGGCTAGCCACCTGTTGAACAGTTTTTCGCAAAAAATGGCGAGCAAGATGAGAACGGCAATGGAGCTCACCAGCGCCGGCAATCTGAAGACGAGTTCGCTTGTCCCAAAAAAATGAATCAGACATTGTTCCAAGAGAAGAAAGCCCGGCGCCGCGGCTTGGTTGTAGGCGAGGGGTTCCAACAACTGCCAGGGATGGCGCGTCACAAGATTTAAAGCGACGCAAGCCTCATCGTAAAAGAAGGACCCGGTCGTAAAGAAGTGCGCCACCCGCAGCCCCGCTCCCAGCGCAATGACGAAGATCAGTAAAGGGGAAAGGGCACGATCAGCATCTGAAAACATAGAGGAAAGAGAAAAGCTTCAATACGAACATGACAGAGTCGCGATAATTTCACGATGCCAATCTCCGATTGATTCCGGACGTGAACTGGTTATGGCAGACTCACTCTTTCACGCAGACCGACCAAACTTCCGCTTCATGACCAGACCAAGCAAGCCTGTCCCAACCAGCACCAGACTTGCAGGCTCGGGGACAACCGAAGTGGCCGAGACCACGTCGACCGTGAAGTTCGTTGAACCCAACACGTTAAAGTCTGTGCCCGAAAGCCCCCCAATAATGGTGAAGTCGTTCAGGCTATAGACTCCCGGCGCCAAGCTCGGCGCAATTGTAACCGTGAAGATGGCAAACGCCCCCCCGCTCGCGCCCGCAGCCAGCGAAAGCGGTGCGTTGCTTAGAAAGGGATTGACGCTTACCGTCAACGAGGGAGAGACGGTCGTGTAGCTGTCGCCGTTGAGAAAGATCGTGCTCGACGACAGGTTCGTAAGAGTCGCGTCGAAGGTGAGAGTTGTGCCAGCAGCGCCTGTCAGCGTGGATTGAGACAGGACGATTCCGATATCTTGTGCCGTGGCAGGAACAACCATGAAAGCTATTACTGTCACAAGCAATATGATGAACAACGATCTTCGCGTCATGGTCGGTCCTCTCTATGCTCGCGCCCGGCTAACCCTTCACGACCGAGCGGAGCAGTCAATTCTTCTGTAAACGGCGTTGGGTTTCGCCATGGTTCGGGATGAGGTTGCAGGGGAAAGGGACGCTTTTCCCCTGCAGCGGAAGCCCGAATCGTGGTCATAGGACAGCTCTTTCGAAAGCCCGCATGCGCTCCGGCCAGAGAATCATGAAGTGATTGAGCGCATCACCCCAGTGGGGAATGGGCGTCGTCCATTTTTTGGCCGACTGGCGTAGCGCCAGAAACAGCAGCTTCAGCGCCGCTTCTTCGCTCGGGAATCCGCCGTGAATCTTGATGATCTTGCTCAGCGAGCGGTTTATCGATACGACACTGTTGGTGGTGTAAATGGCCCGCCGAACCGCTGGCGGGTAGTTGAAAAACGGTGTGACCTGCGCCCAGTTTCGCCGCCACACCTGGCTCACCCTGGGATAGGCTTTCCACTTTGCCTCCAGCTCCACTAAGGCTTGCTCGGCTTCCGCCTCTGACCTCGCGCGATAGACTGCCTGCAGATCAGCCACCGCCGACTTGCGCAGCTTCCAGGGCACATAATCCTTACGCTGCTTCCAGGGCACATAATTCAGGGAAGCACGCACCAGATGCACGATGCAGAGCTGCAACACGGTGCGCGGATATATGGCTTCGATGGCCTCGGGAAACCCTTTCAGCCCGCCCACACAGGCGAGGAAAATATCTTCGACTCCGCGATTCTTCAACTCCGTCAGCACCTGCTGCCAGAACTTCGAGCCTTCCGTTTGCGCCCCCCACAGCCCCAGCACTTCCTTCCGGCCTTCCAACTTCACGCCCAGCACCACGTAAATTGGCTTGTTCTGGGTGTGCCCCTCGTTGCGCACCTTCACCATCACCGCATCCAGATACACGATGGGATAGACCTCATCCAGCCGTCGGTTCTGCCATTGCTTGAGTTCCTCAATCACCCCCTCGGTGACGTTCGAGATCGACGCGGGCGAGACTTCAACGCCGTAGATTTCTTGCAGGTGCCGCTGGATCTCCCGCGTCGTCATCCCCAGCGCGTACATCGAGAGAATCTTTTCGTCGAACCCCGTCCACAGCGTCTGGCGCTTCCCGACGATCTTTGGCTCGAAGGTGGCCTGGCGGTCACGTGGCGTCTCCAGCTCCAACTCCCCGAAGTCGCCCTTCAGAGTTTTCCTGCTTTTCCCGTTGCGCGGATTGCCTTGATGCTGGCCCGCCCGATCGTGTTTCTCGTAGCCCAGATGCGCCGTCATCTCGCCTTCCAGCACCCGCTCCAGCACGGCCTTGGTGAGCTGTTTCAGTAAGCCATTCGTCCCGATGATCTCCTCCGGGTGCTTGCAATCTTTCAATAGTTCATCGATCAGCTTGTCGTCGATGGCCATTAATCATTCTCCTCTCTCCTCCCTTGATTGGCGTGTTCCTCGGCGATTTACACAGTTCTACTTATATGTCCAGAGGCTCACACAAAGTCCCGGTCATCCTTGGAATATTTCCCCGGATCGCCTCTCATCACAGGGTTGTAGTCTTCAGCACTTTGTCAAGTCAGCTTGTTACGGCCTGCCATGAATCATTCCCCCCCGGTTCATTGGGCCTATTGCCCGCTATTTACACAGTTCATGCTAGATCACCAGTCATCGACACCATACTCTGGGATTGCAACTGGAATTTGACGGAAAAATGAACACTCTGTGAAATTTTGCTCCCGCAAAGTCACACAGCGGGAACCCAAGTCCAATTTCCGCTGCGATGTGAGAAGAAACGCCAGTGAATCCGCGAATTCGCTATGACGCCACGAGAAAAGGCCCTAGAATGAGGACCGTTTCGGGAGGCCAGCCCAATGAGGCACATTACAAGCCTGCTTATGTTTGGAGTGCTGGGTTCATTCGTTGTCGGTTGTGGGAGCAGCAGCACCTCAGGACGTCCAAGCACGACGACGCTCTCCTCTTCGCTCAATCCTTCTGCCGTTGGCGAAGGTGTCACCTTCACGGCTGTGGTGTCAGGTCAGAGCGGGACTCCAACCGGGACGGTCACCTTTGACGTCAGCGGGGACGAATCGACGGGGATCGCATTGAGCGGCGGCCAAGCCACGTTTCCTTCAACCTTCAATGACACCGGTTCGGCTACGGTAACAGCGAGTTACTCGGGAGATAGCGTCTATGCGCCAAGCACATCCGCTGCGTTCAGTCAGTCTGTCGATCCGGATATGGTTACAATTTCCGGCTCGCCGCAAGAGCCGTTGACACAAAATGGCTCCGGCGACTACGTTGCCGTGGTTACAATCACGAATACTGGAAATTTGACAATAAGCTCGCTCCAAGTGACGATCGCGGGCACAACCCTCGGTTCGGGGTCTCTGCTCTCTGCGCCCGCGGCCGTTACCAATCTCGCTGCGGGGGCGAACGCCACTGTGACTCTGACGTTTCCTCCTGACTCGGTTGCAAGTGGCGCAACGACTGCAGCCTTGAGTCTCAGCGGGACGTATTCCGCCTCGGTCGGATCCCTGAGCGGCAACTGGGGATTGACCTTCCGCAGCGTGAGTCTGTAACGGAAAAATATTCACCAACAGTTCATCTCCTTCTTCATGTAGAACTGCAGTACGTTAACGAGTTCAAGTTGGCACCCAATGCGTATGAATTTAAGGGGGTGCGAATGCCTCGCGGCTATTTGGTTGTTTCCGCTTCGCTGCTTGCCCCGATGACCTTCTAATCGGGAAGGGTGGGTCCCCGGTTCATAATTCCCCCAGCCGCGATAAAAGTACCCATAGCTTGGCATCATTCCTCGAACGGGCCGCACTGTCCGGATGCCGCATTGCGCGGTTCTCGCTTGTGGGCGCCAAAGCAGCGACCTGCCGGTCGGGACACCGCCGCTCAATTTCGGGGTTCTAAGTTTGCGCCGTAAAGAGAGTGCAGAAGCGCCCCGCAACCAGTGGCTCAACTCGGGGGAGCCACATTCGATAACTCAAGGGGGCAAGCCTTTCATGCCGCTCCTTTGTGCAATTCCGAGGAATCCGGTCTGGCTCAAACGCTCCACCCAGTGGACAGACTTTCGGCCGCTTAACATTGTCTTAGCAGTTCAGTCGAATCGACGCGTTGCCTTCTTTCGACATGCATTCCTCGCCTTTCTTTCGCCCCAGTCATACTGAGTTTTGTTCCGTCAATTCATCAATCGGAGAAGGCGCGAACGGATTATTTACTGTTCGTCGCAGTTTTGTAACCGATTTGTAACGTCCCCGCCTGATTATGAAGCGGGCGCGATGTTCTAGTGGACTGCCGCAGAGAATTCGTTGGTGCGGAGGCGGCGGGAAGGGGTCAGGGTATTTCCAGTGGCGAGCGTTGGCCGAGTAGGCGCTCGATGTAGCGGCGGAGTTTGCGAGCCAGATCGGGGGCCGAGGTGAAGATGCCGCGGGCCATGACTTCGCGCTCGGTTGCGTTTTATGAGCGGAGAGGTTGTCGAGGATGATATGAATCTGCTGCCGGGGCGGCCAGAACGACACCACTTCTTCCAAGGAAGGCCACGAAGTCGCGGCTGGTGTGGGGAGCCGCAGTTTTTCCGTGGACGCGGCCGGTCTTGGTATCCAGCGCGGCATGCAGAAAAAGCGTGCCGTGTCGGTAGTACTCGAAGCCATGACGCGGAGAGGGGGCAGAACGAGGTGGCCCCAAACCGTCGGGGCCGCGTTAACGACCCCCGCTTAGCCGCTTTGAGCGGCTCACAACCTAGAGCCTCCAGCTTTGCCGGGGGATACTTACTCTCTCCGGAGCCGGAACTCATCGAAACAGGAAGGGAGCCTCAATTTGCTTCGAACGAATCGAACCACTGATCCGATGAACAAGTTGCCCCTCAGACTACTTTTTCCCATTGTTGCCG
>JASHQK010000062.1 GCA_030039195.1 Candidatus Sulfotelmatobacter sp. | reverse complement strand
GCAGGACTTCCGCCGTGCCCTGAATATCCATGGGCCTTTAGCCCACCGAAGCAAACTGAGAATGGGGTGCCCCACTTCTCGCCGGTTTTGCGAGAAGTGGGATTTTCGATAACGTTCCTTCGCAACCCTTCTGCTCTGGGATGACCGCCTGACCGCGTCGCGGAAGAGCGGGCCTTGAGAGCCGCGTTAACGCAAGTTGCGCGGAAAAGGTTGGTGGAAGAGCGGGCCTTTAGGGCCGCGTTGAAGAACAGAGTTAAACAATGCGGGCTTTAGCCCCTGTGGAAATCACCCGGGATCCCCTAGCCGCGAAGCGGCGCAAGAATGCGGCTCATGGGCGCAAGCCATAGGTGAGCGGCGGACAACGAACTGAGCCCCGAAGGGGCGGAAGACAACTCCCTAGACCCAGACACCAGGATCGCACCCCGGAGGACCCGACCGTAGCCCGCGCTTCAGCGGCTGCTACGAAACTCGCCGCCCAGCATGCATAGTGGGGCAAATCATGCACCAGCCGCGAAGCGGCGGCAACTGAAAGCCCGGCACGGCAGTGCCGGGAAACCGAGGTGGAATTGACCGAGTCCGCAGCAGCGGACGGCACGCGTTTCGTAGCAGCCTCTTTAGCGCCGGGTAAGAGTGGAAAAACAAAAGTTTTCCACAGCGCTCTATGTGATGGATAACCTTGACTGAGAAAACTGGGTATGCAAACTGGAAGTATGCCCAATTTCCTCACGTCCGCCACAGGACAAAGCAACGCCAGAAAGCACCAAGAAATCTCTCCTACGCCCTTGTCTTTAAAGATTTTACCTATAGCTTCTTATGATTCAATATTTTGCCCAAATCTGGCCCAATCTGCAACACGTAACCATATGAAAACAGATAATTTATTGGAGGCGTGCAAAAAAAAATAGGTGTGTATTCACCCACTCATGGACGATCAAACCACATCCAGGATCGCAGCCCTCCAGCAAATCTGGCAGCTCGTTTTCCACCGATCTCCCATCACCGCCGATGACGACTTCTTCGATCTCGGTGGCGACACCTGGCTCGCCGCGGAATTGTTCTCACATATCAACCGCGAATTCAGTCTGCACTTGCCTCCTTCGACACTTTGCCACGCGCCAACCATCACCGCGCTCGCCGTTCTCATCGACAATCCTCCGTGCTCCAGCCCGGCCATCCAGCTTAACAATGGCGCCCATCCCGTTCCCATTTTCATCTTCCACGGCATCGGCAGCAGCGTCATCGACCTCGTTCCCCTCGTCCGACGCATGCAATCCGACCACCCCATTTACGCTCTCGAAAGCAAGGGAAATGACGGCTATGAAGATCCGCTCGATCGCGTCGAAGACTTCGCGTCGTTTTTTCTACCGGCGATCCGCAAAATCCAGCCGCACGGTCCTTACGGTTTGATCGGATATTCCTTCGGAGGTCTGGTCGCCCTCGAAATCGCGCAGCGGCTGAAAGCGGAAGCCGAGCCAATCCGCCTGCTGGCAATGCTCGACTCCTACCCCGACCGTCGTTATCTCTCGTTCCGCCAAAACTCGCGACTCTTGTTGCAACTCGCCAGGCGCCGCCTGAGCCATCCGCTAAACGCGGATCGAGGTCCGAAGCGCCAACTCACTCGACCCCGCGACCTCGACCGAAGTTCGCTCGTCCAAGCTCTTCAACGCGTAAAGGATGCGCAATATCGCGCGCTGCACAGCTATCGCCCGCGCTTCTATGACGGAGTGGTCCAGTTCGTGCGCGCCGCCGTTCCCACGCGCTTTCCCGCCGATCCCGTTCCTGTCTGGTCTCCTCTGGTTCGAGCGCTGGAAGTCGAAACCGTCCCCGGCGAACACGTCGATATGCTCACGAGCAGCGTGGGCCAACTCGCATCGTTACTCGATGCGTATGTTCGAGACACTCGCAATGGCGGCGAGGGATGAAAACGGCTCTATTTCCCGTGCCAGTACATTTGCCAGCCGAGGTAACGCAGTGCGGCCTCATGCGTGGCTCCGGCGACAGACGAGAAATTCGCCGCGACGTGATGCTCGAATCCGTTTTCGCAGATGTAGTGCAGCAGCTTCTGCATGTGTGGAATCTCGACCACGCCTGCGCCTCCGAAAGTGTTCAGAGGATCATTGGTGAAAGCGCCCTCGCCCACGTATCCGCGCATCGTGCCGGCAGCGTCGTCGGTGGAGAAACGGGCGAACGACATCGCTCCAGGTTTCACGCGGCCAACCACTGTGCCGAACGTGTTCTCTTTCCCCACAGTGCCGGCGATGATTTCCTGGAAATCCATGCGGACGTCTTGAAAGAAGTGCTTGGGAAGATTGCTGCAATGAAAGCAAACGGCTTTATCGGGATTGTCTCCGTAGTTGTTGTTCCAATCGAGCAGCGCGCTCGGCGTGCCCGAGGCCAGCGCGAGCGCGTACATGCTGAGTGTGCCGCAGACGTCGACTTCGCAGGCAGCGGGAAGCAGGTTGTTGCTCATCATGCTCATGATGGTGCAGGGCACGACGCCGAAATACTCTTCCATCGCGGTCCAGCACTGCACGGCGCTGACTTTCACGTCGGTGGATTTCATCCAGTCATCGACGACGTAGCCGAGCTTGGCCATTTTGATCAGCGCGGAATCGGGAACGCTGTTGGTGGTGACGTACTTGCGAATTTCGGCGAGCTTGGTTTGCACTCCGGCATGGTCGTCTTTCAGGCGCGCAATGCGGCCAAGAATTTCCGAGAGATCGACCGGCTCAACCGTGATTCCGCTCGATTCCAGAAGCTTCTCGCTGTAGCGCACGGTGTTGAATGCCGACGGCCGCGCTCCGATGCTGCCGACGCGGAGATTGCGAAATCCGTTGACGATGCGGCAAACGGCGGCGAACCAGGCGAGGTCTCCGGCGAATTCGTTGGAGTCCGGGCTCTCGGTATGCAAACGTGTGAGCGAATAAGGAATGCGGTATTGGCGGAGATTATTGCAGGCCGACATCTTGCCGCAGAAGCTGTCGCGGCGGGAAGCGATAGTCATTTTCGCGGGCGTGTCGGGCGTGGCTTGGACGAGAACGGGAACCCCAAGGTTCGCGAGGCGAAGCGTGTCGGCGATGGCGCGTTCGTCGCCGAAGTTGGGCAGCGTAACGATCACGCCATCGATGCGGTGGCGATTTTTCTGGAAGAGTGCGGCGCAGCGCTTGGCTTCTTCGTAAGTTTCGACGGCTCCGTGTTTGCTCTCGTCCGGACCGAGCACGACGCAATCCATGCCGGCTTTGGCGAGAGCCTGCATCATTTCTTCGCGGCCGCTCTTGGCCAGATGATCGGGGAAAAATCCTCGATTCCCGACGATCACACCCATGGTCATTTTCTTAACAGTGGTTTGGGACATTGGTTTTTGAAGGGATCTCCTTTCCCGTTTTCTTCAACAGAGACGGAATGAGATGAAGACAAGTGCTTCATGTGAATCCTACGCCGCCCAGGG
>JASHQK010000635.1 GCA_030039195.1 Candidatus Sulfotelmatobacter sp. | reverse complement strand
ACGGTCGCCAAAGCGAAGGCGACAATCATTACCAGCAAATCGAACAACTTGAGGGCATCCACCAAGATTCTGCGTCGCTGTGCCGAAGTCATCTTCGAAAGAACTCCATTTTCGCTTATTCCCTTGGCGAGAGCTGAGGGTCAGTCCGGGAATTCGCGATGGTTATTTCGGGGAGGGAGTTGGGTTTACGACTCTTTACAGCTTGCTTTCCCGAACATCAGAACCATGTGTCGCGTTGGACCTAAATTTCACAACCGGTTGTAAATGCTTTCGGGGATGGGGAACGTTCGCTGATTCAGCACGGCTCCGAGGACGAGCGCATTTGCCGCCAGAATATCTTTCACCGCTTGCCGCGCATCTTTGCGGTTCGTCGAGTTTGCCTTTACCACGAGAGCAACGCCATCGCACCATCTGCCCAGAAGTGCGGCCTGGGCGCTGGCGCTTATCGGGGTGGCATCGAGCAAAACGTAATCGAATTCGGTGCGGAGCTCCAGCATACGGCGGTGCATCGGCTCTTGTGTGAGTAGTTCCTGGGATTTTTCGCTGCGCGAACCGCCGCTCAAAAGCCACAGGTTGGGCCGGGACAACTGTTGCACGTACTGGCGGATGGGTTCAGTTCCGAGCAAAGCATCCGCTAATCCGAAATGGTTTTGAACGTGAAACTGGTGATGCAAGGCAGGCGAGGCAAGATTGCAATCTACGGCACAAACTGAGCCCACGCCCTGCGCCGCCAGAATCTCGGCGGCATGCGCGCACATCCAACTGGTTCCGCTGCCGGGTTCTGCGCCGACAAGGACCACCTGCCTGGTGCGTTGCGGTCCAGTAGCCAGGAACAGACTCTGCACGAGCTTCAGGACTTCATCTCTCGCTAGGCCATCGATCTGCACGGCGGGAGTGCCACCAACTACCAATGGCGGGGCCGAGGTAACCCCCAGCCGCTGGCGCAGCATGTCTTGCACTTTCCCCGCCTCGTGCAACAGCTCGAAGTTCCTGCTCATGAATTCTCCTTGATTCAAATACGAGCGACTTCTTCATCCGTTTGGTTCGGGACCGAGTTCTCTCGCAAAAGTTGGATAATGCGTTGCATGTAGGCCTTGGCTTCGACCAGGGTGTGAGCGTCATCATGTTTCGGGTTGGGCATGACAAGTTCCGGTCTGGTCCTGAGGTTCGGGTTCGGCCTGCGGATGGTTTGCAAATCCGGCCACTCATTGCTTTGCCGAAGGCTCGCCTCAGCAGCAAGCTCCGCAGAATGTTCGGCCGCCGGGATTTGCGAAACCAGTTTGCTGAGATCGAAATCGGCCGCTACTTCGCGCACCAGGTCCGCCGTGATCGTTTTCGCTCTCACGGCGAATCCCAATGACAACGCGTTGAAACAGATATTGTTGATATTGCGCGGAATCCCCAGGCTCAGTTCCGCAATCACTGCGCAAGAATCTTCGCTAAAAATCTCCTGCGTGCTGGCCCCCGCAACCTTCAGCCGGTGCTCCATGTATTTCCTAATTTCCTGGGCGGGAAGCGCGCCTAATCGGCCGATCAGGGAAATGCGCTGCCGTAGTTGTGCCAGTGAGGGCCGCGCCAATTTGTCGGCGAGTTCGGGCTGGCCCGCCAGCACGATCTGCAGCAGTTTCGCGCGCGGCGTTTCGAAGTCCGACAACAGGCGAATCGTTTCCAGTACGGAGGGATCCAGGTTCTGCGCTTCGTCGACAATCAGGATGCAGCGCCGTCCCGTTCTGGCCTCCTGCAATAGCAGCCGGTTGAATTCGTCGTGCATGGCGACGGGATCTTGCCCGTTGCCGCTTCCACAGCCGAGTTCGGTCAGCAGGAAGCGCATGAACTCGCGCGAATTGCATTGCGTCTGAAACAAAAAGGCGGTGCGGGCGGAGGACCGGAATCTTTCCAGCAGATGGAACAAAAGTGTAGTCTTGCCCATCCCCGGAACCGCGATCAGGGCCATGAAGCCACGCCCGGCTTCGATTCCGTAGTAGATCGAGGCCAGAGCTTCCCGGTGTTCCGGGCTCAGATACAAAAAGCGCGGGTCGGGTGTAACGCCGAAAGGTTCTTCTCTTAAGCCGTAAAAGTCTAGATACATGGATCCCCTATCCAACGTGGGTCAGAGTGTTGGGAACGGAGTACTCGTCCTCCGGAATTAACTCGCTGCCATTTCGGTTGCCCCGACGCTTGGAATTCGAGGCGGCATGTGGAACGGCCGCCAGCAGCGGGACCTGCAGCTCCGCGGAGACTTCTTCCGGAGTGCGGAATGACGGATCAAAGTACTGCTGCGCCGAGACTGCGCCCGCCGAGACCACGATCGCGAAGAATAATCCGCCAAACAGTAAGGGCCACGGCGAGTTTGATGGCAGACTGGGTGCGACCGGCTGCTCAGCCACGGCAACGTTGAGGATGCGAGTGCGATCCAGCGCTTCGCTCATCCGCGCCTGCTCCTGCTTGTGCAGGTAGAGAAGGTAGTTTTCCTCGTCGGTCTTCTCTGTGCGCAGCAAATCCTGTTGCACCAGGTCCTTCTGGGCCAG
>JASHQK010000634.1 GCA_030039195.1 Candidatus Sulfotelmatobacter sp. | reverse complement strand
GCGATCCACTCAACCCTGCCTCCTATGTTCTTCTTGGCATCGATTCCTACAACGCCGGCCAAATGGACCAAGCGGCCACGGCCTTTAAGAAAGCATTGGAACTAAACCCGAATAATCCTGCCATCCACACCTCGCTGGGCAGAGTCTACCTGGCACAAGCACGTCCTCAGGAGGCTTTGTCTGAAGTGGAGCGCGAGACCTCTCCTGGGTGGCGTTTGCAAGGCTTGGCGCTTGCCCATTACGCCTTGGCACACGAGAAGCAATCCGACGACGCAGTGCGGCAATTAATCGAAAACTTCAAAAACGACATGGCATACCAGATTGCCGAAGTCTATGCTTTTCGCGGCGAATCCGACCGGGCATTCACGTGGCTGCAACGCGCCGTCGTCCAACACGACGCCGGGCTTGTCCGGATCATCGGCGATCCGCTGCTCAAAGGCTTGGAGAATGAACCCCGCTATATTGCCATTCTGGAAAAAATGCGGCTGCCAATCTAAATTTTGAACGGCTTTGCTCCCGCGCGGTGACTCACACATGAATCGAATAAACGGGCCGGTTGCCACTAAAGAACGATGACTTGGTTTCCCGATCCGCTGCACTGTGTTGCATGTTGCAGCGAAGATGAGCCGGCGGTCTGCGTGTACGAGCAAAGCATAACGCCCTCGCTATGAATCCGGATGCACCCACAGATCTGACATAATTCCGCAGTGTGCGGGGACATGACAACGCGAGACCATTGCAGCTTTGCGTACTCGCTCTTGGCTTGTTTCAGGATCGGGATGTCGGGGTCGGCGTCTTTCCAGAGGGAGAGGAAGTCCTTGTAAGCAGCGAGCGCCCTTACGCGGGCAGCATCGGCATCCGCGCCCTGCGAAGTTTTCGCTTGCAACGCATTCGCACGCGCCACGCCCAAATGCGCCAAGGCTCCCGTCCAGCAATTCCACACAATCCCACTGTGGTCGAGAATCTTCTGGAACTCGGTGGCAGCTTGCGTGCCCTGCCCAGCCGCCAGATATGCTTCGCCACGAATGTAAGTCGGATAGAGGCAGGAGACATTGGTAACGAACTGAATTGACCCGAACTCAATGGGTGGGGCAGCGGCTTGCAAATCGTTGAGCGCCTCAGACGGGTTCCTCCGATTCAACGCCAATTGCCCTCGAATCGCTGGCAGCCATAGCGACTGCTCCTGCGTGTCAAGCGGAAAGTGTTTGTTGAGGTCTTGCGCCAGGGATTCGGCTGGTGTCATATCGCCTGCTATGGCAAAGGCAAGCGCAGCTTCATCCTCGACGCCCTGACTAGTGGGAACAAGCTTCAATGCCTCTGCCGCAGCCTGTTTCGCCCCCGCAGCATTGCCGAAGGCAGCTTCCCGCACAGCCGAATTCTCCAGCCAGATCGCTCCATCTTCCTTGCTGTCGGCGCGGATCGCGGCGTCTACAGACCGCTTGGTCAGTTCCCTCGCCTTTTCCAGATGACCCGCGTAGGCCTCGGTATCGGAGGCGAGCGAAAGCCCCATGTTCTCTTCCGGCCTGCCCGCATACCACTGCTGCTGTTCTGTCATGGCTGAGTAGTCGCCCCGGAGGAAAGCCAGAGCGTAGAGGTTATTGTGGAATTCGAAAACATCCAACTTCCGTGCCTGCGCCTGCTGGATGATCTGTGTAGCTTCATTGAAGCGTTGTAGGGCTAGGTCGCAGGCTGCTAGCTGGTCGTATGCAAAAACTCGGTCCGGAGTTAGCGGCAGATACTGGCGGGCCATTTCCGCAGCTTTGTCATACTGCCCCAAGTCCGCATACACAATGCTCAGACTGCCGTATGCGGTAGTATCGCGCGGATAGTTCTCAATTCGCTCCTCATACACTTGGGCGGCTTTATCCAGTTCTCCGGTTACGTAATGATAATAGTGGGCGGCGATGTTCAATTTTTCTGGTTCGCTCACATGCTCGCTCAACTGGAAAGCCTTGGCGAAGTACTCGCTGGCCCTCCCCATCTCGCCTCGACTCACGTAGACGGAGCCAACCTCGAGATACGCGTAGGCAAAGTTGGGATCGAGCTGTATCGCACGTTCAAGATATGGCAGAGCCGCCGCCGAGCTTTTCTCACCATAAGCCTTTCTCCCAAGGCTCCACGCCTTCAGCGCTTCCAGCGATGACGTGGTCGCCTGAGCAAGCGGAACATCGAACTTCTGCACCGTAGCCAACGATTCGCCCAGTTCGGCTCTCAGCTTGGATGCTGCCTCGCCCAGCGCGTTTAGCACCTTCTCCTTGGCTGCAGCCGTTACTTGCTCTTGCGCAAGTGCGTCTCCGCTCTGGCAGTCGACCGCCTTTAAGCCCAGCACATATTCGCTGCCCAGACGGGCAATCTCTCCGGCGATGTATGCCTTGCTGCCCACCCGCTGGCACAGTTCGCGGGCAACGTCCGGCGTGAGCGTGGTGTCAGGTGGCTTCTCCATCAGCTTCAGCGTCTTGTTGACGCTGCTATCGGAAAGAACACTCAGGAAGGGCGACTGGTTCAGAGAGACGCTGAGCGCGGTCTTGAGCGTGTCATCGAAAACCGCGTCGCCCGTGCCGTTGTCGAAGTCGGCAAGAACAATCGTATCCTTATCGGTCAGCGGCTTGGTTCGGTGCGAGCGGTAGTAAAGTCCGCCCGCCGTCAATGCGATTACAACTACCACCGAGGGAACAACGATCTTCCAGAGATTCCTATTCGCCGCGTCGCTCCCGCTTTCCCGTACTGCGGGTACTGACCCCGAACTGGCAGCGGGCGCCCGCCCCGTCTCCGTGTCGCGCTTCAGCCGTTGCAAGTCCGTCCGCATGTCCCCTGCGCTCTGATAGCGGAGATTGCGATCTTTCTCCAGCGCCTTGTTGATAACGTCTTCCAGCTTGGGCGGAATGTCGCGGTTGAAGCGAATCGCCGGAGGCGGATCAGAGTGCAGGATGGCGTCGAAGATCAACGCCGAGGTCTCGCCGTGGAATGGCAACGACCCCGTCGCCATCTCGTACAGCACGGCACCGAAGGAAAACAGATCTGTACGTGCATCCAGTTCCTTTCCCTTCGCCTGCTCTGGCGACATGTACGCGACCGTTCCGAGTGTCGAGCCGGGGCTGGTCAGATGCTGTTCGTCCACTGTCTGGGTGTTGGCGGCTGCAATCTCGCTTGAAGAGGACGCCGTGGGTGTAACCTTCGCCAGCCCGAAGTCGAGGATCTTGGCATGACCTCGTTTGGTCACGAAGATGTTGGCAGGCTTGATGTCACGGTGAACAATTCCTTGGGTGTGCGCTGCGTCGAGTGCGTCGGCAATCTCGATGGCAAGAGAGAGAATCGACTCCGTTTCCATCGGGCGGCTGCCGATGCGATGCTTCAACGTCATGCCGTCCAAGAATTCCATGACGATGAAGGGCTGCCCCTCGTGCTTGCCGATCTCGTGAATGGTGCAGATATTGGGGTGGTTCAGCGCCGAGGCGGCCTTGGCTTCGCGCTGGAAGCGGCTCAGAGCCTGCGGGTCGTGCGCCACATCATCCGGCAGAAATTTGATCGCGACGAAGCGGTCGAGGTCGGTGTCTTCCGCCTTGTAGACGACACCCATTCCGCCGCCGCCCAGCTTCTCGACGATGCGATAGTGCGAGATGGTCTGGTCGATCATGAGTGGCGCGGGAACTCAGGCTGCAATGTTAGGGATCGGGGGAAGGCAAAGTCAACGGCACAAGTCATTGTCCGCCATGCAGAATCGCCGTAATCATTTAGTCATCGCCATCGCCGCAACAGGCGTTCTCATGATGCGGTTTCGGCAGCGATTCACGTGTCGACCGCTCCTGCGCGCAGCGCAGGTACATCGGATCACCTCGTTGACGCAGTTATCCAGCAGGAACGCCGCGTCGTCAATCTGCTGCGCTACTTCAAGCCGGTGGTCGAGACCTACATTCAGGAGGACCATCCGGATTCGGAGAATCGGCTCTCACCGAAGGCTGATGAGTATTTCCTAAGTCGCTTTGACCTGACCGGGCACATAGCCGTGCAGAAATTTCGTTCGGCCGAAGTTGAGGGAAACAGACGGGCCAAGATTCCGCAAGACTTAACGGCGGAAGATCTTGCGCTGCGCTGTTCCCCGTCAAGGATCATTTCGACCAGCAGAACTACACTTTCGAATTTGTCCGCTGGGAGACTCTTGGGGATGTGCGCTGCGCCGTCATCGACATAAAACCGCGTGAGAATTCTCGGAACCGCGGCTTGGTGGGGCGAATGTGGGTCGAGGACCAGATTTAGGCGGCTCGCCATGAGGAAGCTTCGATCAAGCCAGGTACTCTGCTAATTGTGCGAAGGTTCTTCGGTCCAGCAGGGGCCGCTTGCTTATTAAGACATAATGCCATATCCTTTAATAGCAAAGCGACTGATTAAAGGAACCCTTCATAACGCGAGTGGTCACTGAAAACAACCCGAGGCTGGGAACCTATGTCACAACCACGGTCACTGGAGAACCAGTGCGGGCGTTCATCCCGTCACCCCTGCCGCCCAATCCGTCTGTGCAACTGGCGGGCCTGTACCAACATCTTGACCGTGCCAATCAGGCGTTGGGTCGTCTCGATGGCTTGACCATTTTGCTCCCGGACACTAAGTTCTTCCTTTACCTCTATATCCGGAAAGAAGCGCTCTTGTCGTCCCAAATCGAGGGGACGCAATCGTCGTTTTCGGATTTATTGCTATTTGAAAGTGATGCAGAACCCAGCGTTCCGATGGACGATGTCGAGGAAGTCTCAAACTATGTCGCCGCGATGCAACACGGGCTTCGTCGGATCGCGGGTGGCTTCCCTCTTTCCCTCCGACTCATACGCGAAATTCACGCCATCCTGCTGCGCGGGGGACGTCGGGCCAACAGAACACCGGGCGAATTCCGCCGGTCGCAGAACTGGGTTGGCGGAAACCGTCCCGGCAATGCCGCGTTTGTTCCGCCTCCGCCAGAACGGTTAATGGAGTGCCTCGACAGTCTTGAACGTTTTTTCCACGACGAGGAACACAAGTTGCCCATCTTAGTTGAGGCGGGACTGGTTCACGTGCAGTTTGAGACCATTCACCCCTTCTTGGATGGCAATGGCAGACTCGGGCGTCTGTTGATCACACTCTTGCTTTGCTCCAAGGGCGCGTTGCGAGAGCCGCTGTTGTACCTCAGCTGGTACTTCAAAAGTAATCGCGACCGGTACTACGAGTTGCTTCAGCGCGTACGAACACACGGTGCCTGGGAAGAGTGGTTGGCATTCTTTCTGGACGGGACGGAGATCACGGCGCGCTCTGCCGCTGAGGCCGCGAAACAGATTCTCACTCTCTTTGCGAAGGATCGAGATCGCATTCAGACAATCGGACGCGCTGCGTCTTCTGCGTTGCGTGTTCATGAGTACCTGCAAAAGAAACCACTGGTCCGTATCGGTCCGGTCGCCGCTGATCTCAAGATATCCATCCCAACAGCAACGGTTGCCTTGGATCACCTGGTTCGCCTCGGCATAGCCAAGGAGGTCACCGGGAAACGCCGAGCCCGCGTCTTCGGATACTCACGTTATCTGAAGATCCTGAGTGAAGGAACGGAGCCCCTTAAGCAGTAGCAGCGACCTTTGTCATTCCGCATTCGAACGGTAATGAGACACCGGCCGTTGTAGATCGAACCCTGTTCGAGCTGTGCGAAGAACATCCGAATCAGCTCGGGCGTATCGTGTCCCGCCTCAGTTGGAAGTGGAGAAAGCGTTCGTCCGTTAAGCATGCGCCACCCCGTGGGGGGTGGTTGTACGAGCCAGGAGCGAACGTATGAGGAAGGAACGTAAGCATTTCACCCCAGAAGAAAACGGAGTTGATGGCCGAGCACATCGCGCTAAAAAAAGTCTTGGGGAACTCTGACCGGCAACTGGGTGCGCATGATGTGCGGGATCAAGTCGTGGATTTCGTCCGGCGCTGGTCGAAAAGAACTGAGATCAGTGTCGGACGGTTCATCCCGTGTCTCTGTAGTGTTCAAGGAAGCTCTCCTAACTGGCGGCTATGGGATAGTGCCACCATTAAGTCCCTAAAGCTGAGTTTTGCGCTGCCGGGGCAGGAGACCACCATCACGACCGTCGCGGAATTGGTGTGGAAGAATGCTTGGGGGAATCTGGGCATCGCATTCGTAAACACCGACCCTGCATTCAGCCAGTCGGTGTCGAAGTGGATGAGTGCTCACCCCGCTGCAAAGTAGGACGCTCCCGAAGAGCAAACTCCAATTCGACCCTCTGACCTTTGCCGTCTGGCCTAACGCAGCACCTATTGAATCGAACTCGCCGCCTTGGAGAAGACATTATTAGCGTTCGAACCTATGAGTCGAATCGTGCCCACCACGAGGTGGCGTCCAGAATGCCACTCGCAGAGCAAGTCACAGACCCGCTGATTTAGTCAGACCGACAATCGGCGAGTCCGTGTCCTGCTGCAAGGCTCAGAACTACTTGTGCTGGAAAGCGGTAAGTCGGTTCAGGCTGTCACGGTGATCCTCGGCCACTGTCAAGGCATCGAACAACCGCCCCACGGCGGGGTCTTGCTTTTGTGCCGCTGATAGCTCCTCATAGAATTTGTCTATCGTTGCTCCATCGGGGAAAAGCAGGGCGATATTGTATCCACCGGGCGCACTGGTGTGAATGTCTAGGGTATCGATGTTGTAGGCGAGAAGCGTTCCGTTCGCGATGTGGCTATCAAGGAAGGGCTTGACATCTTTCAGCAACAGACTCTCAAACGCCTGCCCGTCGCCGGGCTTGGCCTGATAGAAGCCAACTAGGAGATAGCCTGTCGCGTTTGAAACCGTTTTGCCTCCGTGCGCGAAAGTGCGGAGCAACAAGTCTTGGTGTTTGGTCGCAGCGACGAAACTGGCGTTGGTCGCCGTAGTCCATGCCTGCTCCAGCGCCTTCAGGAGATTGGCAACGCTGGTTGCAGTGAAAAATTCCGAATTGGTATACCCGTCCGCACTATGCACCCTCGTGGAGAGGTTTCCCCAGTCCACCAGTGTCCCGTCGCTCACGAGTTTTTGCATTCTTGGAATGTCCGAGGCTTCCTGCTTGTCAAAAGCGTTCCATTGGTCGCGGGGAACAGCCCATTGTGATACGTAGGTGTAATACTGTTGGGTTTCTTGCTGTGCGAGAGCAGGAATCGCAATCAGCACAACTCCGAAAAACAAAGCGGCAACGCAACACCAGTTGGTCAGGAACCGTTTCATCAGCCAATTCCTCCTTTGTGAAATTCGGCCAAAGCATAACGCAATCGCGTTTCGGAATCCACACAAATATATCGCACTACGATATTTGTTCTGCCCGTTGTGCGTTCCAATGTCGGGGGCTAGACTGGTGCCCATCTCACCAAATCTAAGGAGGGAGAATGGCAACCGCAAGAATACCCCAACCGATAACCGATGACCCGGTGAAAGTTGATTCGAAGCATTACAAGGTTGAGTTTGAGAATGATCGAGTCCGAGTGGTTCGGATCAAGTACAAAGCGCGTGAGAAATCGGTGATGCACAGTCACCCGGAATCCATTGCGGTGTTTCTGACGGACGCTCAAGCCAAGTTCACCTACCCGGACGGAAAGAGCGAGGGCATCAAGGCAAAGGCTGGGTCGGTGCAGCACATGGACGCTTTCACTCACCTGCCCGAAAACACCAGCAAGAAGTCGTTCGAAGTCATCCAAGTCGAGTTGAAGCATTAGGTTCGGACAGTTCCATAATCTATGTGAGAGCGGGCTTGCTCCCGCTCTCTTTTCTTCAGTCCGAACCAACCCCCGCGCCAAACATCAAAACCGCCCCGCGACCGAACGTTGACCTTCCCCTTTGCCCCACCTAACATGTCAGCCCAGTGGCTACCCCGTCCCAACCCGTAGGGCAGACGGTTTCCCATTACCGCATCCTCCGCAAGATCGGCGGAGGGGGCATGGGTGTCGTCTACGAGGCGGAAGACTTCAAGCTGGGTCGCCATGTCGCGCTCAAATCCCTTCCCGACGAACTCGCTAACGACGCACAGGCCCTTAGTCGCTTCCAGCGCGAAGCCAAAGCCGCTTCGGCGCGCCATCGAACATAACTATTGCGCCTACACAGCCCTGCAAACCGATCGTCTGGTCACCACGCTGCGGGGAACGCCGGAAATGGGCGAACTGCTGTCTGAAGCTAAACAGTGCCAGAGCAGATTTTTTGGCGCAGGCCGGCCAGATTTCGCGGTGTCCATCGCAGACCCCGACATTCGCTTCCTGAAGCAAGCTAAACCGAGTACGTAAGGCTGCAGTAGCGGCTCGCGCTATCATGCCCTGCTTCGCAAGATGGAGGGCACAATTTGTCGAGAGCGGGCGCTAAAGGTAGTGCTTGGGTTGGTGGGATTGTAACGAGGATCTGTCGCAACGTCGAAATTTGTTGCAGACATCCTCCGAGGCTGACCCGAACCGCTGCCATCCAGAAGCGCGGCGTTTCGGCTATAATCGCGCACGCGGATGGCCCTCGCCTCTGGCACAAAACTCGGCCCATATGAAATCCGATCCCCGCTGGGTGCCGGCGGTATGGGTGAGGTTTACTTGGCGCGCGACACGCGGCTGGACCGCACGGTCGCCATCAAAATCCTCGCCTCGCAGCACTCCTCATCTCCCGAACTCAGGCAGCGCATGGAGCGTGAGGCTCGCACCATCTCCTCACTCAACCACCCGCATATTTGCCATCTCTATGACATCGGGTCGCAAAACGGCACTGATTTTCTTGTCATGGAGTTTCTCGAAGGAGAAACCCTCGCCGAACGGCTGCGTAGAGGCCCACTTCCGATCAACGAGATCCTGAAGATTGCAATCGCTGTTGCGGAGGCTCTGGCCGTGGCGCACCGCCAAGGAATCGTCCATCGCGACCTGAAGCCGAGCAACATCATGCTGACGCAGGCCGGCGCCAAGCTCATGGATTTCGGCCTCGCCAAGCCCTTGAGCCTTACGACCCCAAGCTCTACCTCAGGAATGGTCGCGCCTTCCTTCACCGCCGCGCCCACGCTCAGCGGCCCTAGCCCGCTTACACCGCTCACCACCGCCGGCACGGTGATCGGCACCATCCAGTACATGTCACCCGAGCAAATTGAAGGCAAAGAAGCCGATGCGCGCTCCGATATCTTCGCCTTCGGCGCGGTCCTCTACGAAATGGCCGCCGGCAAGCGCCCGTTTCTGGGCAAGAGTCAAATCTCGCTGGCTTCTTCGATTCTCGAAAGCGATCCCGCACCCCTTAGCACCACAAAGCCCGATACGCCTCGTGCTTTTGAGCACATCGTAACCACTTGCCTGCAGAAGAATCCGGAAGAGCGCTACCAGACAGCTCACGACATCAAGCTCGAACTGCAATGGATCGCCTCTGATAAATCCTCGCCACCGCTCTCGGCCTCCACCCCCGCTCCTCAGAAGCAATCGCGCGCGATCTGGATCGCTGCATCGGTCCTCGCGCTGGTCCTGGGTCTGCTCGCCGGATTCTTCCTCCATCATCCAGCACCGTCCGGGCAATCCATCAGCACTGTCATCAATCCTCCGGAGAAAACTCACATCAATCTCACCGGCGATAACGCCGGCCCTGCGATCCTTTCACCCGACGGTTCCACCATCGCTTTTGCCGCTACTGGCGCCGACGGGAAGACTTTGATCTGGGTCCGGCCCGCCAACTCTCTCGAAGCCCGACAAGTCACCGGCACCGAAAATGCTATCTTTCCCTTCTGGTCGTTCGACAGCCGCTCCATCGCATTTTTTGCCGACGGCAAATTGAAGATTGTGGATCTCTCCGGCGGCTCGGCGCAAGCCATCGCCGACTCGCCCTTCGGACGTGGCGGGACTTGGGGCGCCGACGGCATCATCGTCTTCTCGCCCGCAACCCAGGACCGGCTCTTCCGCGTCAGCGTCAACGGTGGTTCTCCCACTCCTGTCACCACCCTCGACCCTGCCCAGCACACGTCTCATCGCTGGCCCCTCTTTCTTCCCGATGGCAAGCACTTCCTCTACCTCGCCATCAACCACGATCCCTCCAAGTCTAGAAACGATACGGTCTATTACGCCTCAGTCGATGGCAGCGTGAACAAGCCCTTGCTCAAGTCCCAATCCAACGCCATCTACGCCGACGGATACATCCTGTTCGCCCGCAACGAGCAACTACTCGCGCAGCCCTTCAACCCTTCCACTGGTGCGTTGAGTGGGGAGCCTCAGACTCTGGTGAGAGGCATCATCAACGATCCAATCACCTGGCACATGGACGTCGCCGCCTCCAACGTCGGCCTGCTTGTCTATGGCACCGGAGGTTCCGGCACCCTGCAATTCCTGTGGATGGACCGCGCCAGCAAACAGCTTTCCACCATCGCCGATGATCTCACCAATGTGCAATCGGCCAGTCTTTCGCCACGGGGGGACCGCCTCGCCCTCCAGATCGACACCGGCCTGAACGACATCTGGGTCTTCGACCTAGCCCGCGGCACTCGCACCCGTGTCACCTTTGGTCCTGCCAACAACATCATTCCCTTGTGGTCCCCCGACGGCAAATGGATCGCCTACGCGTCTGTGCGCAATAGCAGGTTCCAACTTTTCCGCAAGCCTTCCGACGGCAGCGGTGCGGAGGAAGAACTGCTCAGCGACGATCAATTCGTGGCTCCCTCCGATTGGTCGCGCGATGGGAAATACATCTTTTACAATCGCGGCACTCCTGGAGCTCAGCATCTTTGGGCCTTGCCCCTCGAGGGCGATCGCAAGCCTGTTGAAGTTGTACCTGCCACGCCCAATACGTTCCGCTCGACCGCCATGCTTTCTCCCAACGGTCGCTGGCTCGCCTACATATCCAACGAATCCGGTTCGGAGCAGATCTATGTCGTTGCCTTCAATGGTGGGCACGGCAAGTGGCAGGTCTCGGTGAACGGTGGGGTAAGTCCTTCCTGGAGCCACGACGGCAAGGAACTTTACTACGTCGATGTCAGTAACTCGATTTACTCGGTGCCGGTGAGAGAAGTGGCGGGCGCCCTGCAGTTCGGGGCTCCGCAACTGATAGTGAATAGCTGGTCCATGCCCCAGCCTTTCTACCAGTTCAGCCCCGACGGCAAGAAAATCCTGCTCTACCGAGTCTCCCAGCAGGTCAGCGATTCCCTCACGGTCGTCACCAACTTTTCCTCTACTTTGACAAAGTGATGGCATGTTTGCGCTTTGTTGTGCCCGTGGTTCTGACTGCGGCGATCGCTTACGGGGCCTGGGGCGTGCTCCATCTCGCGTCGATGGCCAGTGCATATTTGTTGGCCAGATTAATTGCCGTCAATTGCAGGCTGACTCTATAACGGTCATTGTCGAAGCGAAACAAAGTTGTCATCTCCAATGGCCAAATCAAACAAACTGCGGTGCTGAATCCGGGGGGGATGATGATCGTCGTCTTCTGTACCGGGCGGCGGGATGTTGACTAGGTTTGAGGTGAACGCGTTCGCCGGACACACGGAAGGCAACGGTGAAGTCGGGGTCGCTTCCACGCCATTGCAGGCGAAGCCGGCTTGAAATTCCAAGTCGGCAGTCAGAGGATTTCCAACGACATCCTGCATTAGAATCCCCGGTTGTCCGTTAGCGAGAGTTGTGGACTGGGGGCAATCGTTGTTGGCGTTGACGCCATAGCATGGCGTGTTGCCAGCGACTAGCCCGCTGTCATAGCGCCAGTTGAAGCCTACCCAAGGCCCACGTTTTGGGAACTGATATTGAAAGTGGGAGGTCTGCGCCCATTTCTCATCATGGTCGATTCGGAAGGGCAGTCCCAGAGCTCCTACAGTAGCGCCAGCACCTCCAAGCTGTGGCGGGAAAAAGCGAGCTGCCACACTTCCGCCGTAACGCGGCTTCGTTCAAGTCGGCAACTCTTCCCTCACGAGATAAGGGAAGAGTTGCGCGTTATCCGACAGTAAACGGAGTTCGCAGCCGTGGAGCATCAGTCAGGCCGGAAGATTGATCATCTTCGCGATTTTCGGCCAGCGGTGACTGGCTCGCAGGCTTTTCGATACAACGAAGCGAAGATAGATCATCATCGAGTAGTCGCGCTGCTCGATCGCCTTTTCCGCCCAGTCGGCTCCAGGATCGATCTCGCCGCAAAGCAGGTGGAACAAAGCATGGGCACGAGCGTCGCCCTGCATTTCACCGGAGCCAAGCGCTTTCATTAGAGATGAATCGACTTCTTCTCCGTTGCGGCGGGTGAGTCCGGCGAGCACGGCAGCCGTATCGGGAGACCACGGCCCAGCCGCATAGGCACGGCGCGCGATCTTCAACGCCTCTACCAGGTTGCCCTTGTCTGCGTGAATCATCGCCATCGACACCAGCGCGATCACCTGGTTCGGATCGAGTTCGACAACTTTCTTCAGTTGCTCGAGGGCTTCCTGGTCGCGGCCTGCGGCCTGCAAGTAGGCATGAAGATTCATCCGGGTCCATCCATCGAGCGGATCTTGTTCAATCGCGCGCTGTGCCAGCTTGATCGCCGGCTCCACGTTGCCTTGCCAGAACTGAACCCATCCGTACAAGGGGCGGGTGAGCCAAAAACCAACCTCTTTCGCCCCCGCAGAATCAAAATGCCGCTCGGCTGCGTCCCAGTTCAAGTCATGCATGGCCGCGATGTATCCCAAAAACGCATGCGCCTCCGGAAGAGATGGATCGAGCTGCAATGCCCGTTCAGCTTCAGTCCGTGCAGGAGACACGACATCACGAGCGAAGCGCCGTCCGAAATGTGAAGAGGCGTGCCAGTAAAACGCGAGTCCGACATGCGGCATCGCAAAACCTGGATCGAGTTCGCTCGCCTGCTCATAGAATTTCCGGGCCAGTTCCATCGACTCGGGCGTTACTTTGGCCTCGTGGTACTTGGCCTTCAGATAAGCTTCATAAGCTTCGAGCTTTGGCGTGTAGCGCCGGGGGGCGTTCTCGGGTCTCAGCCTCACTCGCAATTCCGTCGCGATCGCAGTCGAGATTTCATCCTGGACGTCAAAGATATCGCTGAGTTCCCGGTCATATCGCTCTGACCACAGATGCGAGCTGTCGGTGGCATTGATCAATTGAGCGGTCACGCGGATGCGGCTTCCCGAGCGGCGCACACTGCCTTCGAGAACCGTGCTTACGCCGAGGGTTTCGGCAATGCCGCGGATATCCTCCTCTTTGCCACGGAACGCAAACGCCGAGGTGCGGGCGATGACTTTCAGTCCGGGAATCTGTGCCAGCAGGTTGATGATTTCTTCGGCGAGGCCATCGCTGAAATAGTCTTGCTCTTTGTCATCGCTCATATTGGCAAAGGGGAGGACGGCGATAGAGGGACCGACGGATAAACGGCCGCTGGAAGTCTGTTTCTGGTCGTCTTTCCTGACTCCTTTCTGAACTTCTGTCTGAACTTCGGGAATTTCCAGTCCGGCCTTGCGCAGACCTTCGAGCCAACGCTCGATTAGATCTGGCTGGTACCACTTGCCGAGTTCCTGACGCACAGATATGGCGGCGTCTGGTCGCAACGCGAGCAACTGCCTCAACTGTTCCCTTGCACCTTCAACGTCGCCGAGTTGTCCCAGCACCGCCGCTCGTGCTGCGAAGGTCAGCTGATATTCGGGTAAGTCGATCTTGACGGCGAACTTGAGTGCAGTGGTGTAGTCGCCCTTCCGATAGGCATTGAGAAACGGGGCGAAGTGGTACCAGCCGGCGTGATTCGGATTGAGCTGCGAGGCGCGCTCCACCAAGGCGCATCCGCGTTCCCATTCGCCGGCATAAGCAAGGAGGATTCCCTGGAACGCTGTGGTCGAGCTATCTAGGGGATTCAGTTCGAGGCAGCGCTCGGACTCCCGACGAAAACCGAGGATATCCTTCTGGAAAAATAAACAAGCAGCCAAGACGTGATGGCCCAAATAATTGGAAGGGGCGGCGTCCACTGCACGGCGCGCGGCGGCGTGCGCGCGGGCCAGCGAATCAGGGAGAGGGTTTAACCCCAGGGCGTACTCGTGCCAGCACAGATTCGACAGCATGGCCCAGCAATCGCTCTGCCCTGGCACCTCGGCCACGGCCTTCTCAAGAATCTGTCGCACCTCGGCATGTTCCTCCGGAGTGAGGCGCTCAAAATAGCCGAAAGCTCTCAACACCGCTTCATGTGGGGTGAACTTGGCATCGCCTCTCTGACGCAGCACTTCACTCATGCTGTGCGGGAGGACACCATGTTCATCCGCGACCGTCGCGACGATGCGTGGGACGAGATCATCTTGCAGTTCGAAGATGGCTTCCGGGTTGAAGGCGCGCTCATAGGTCTCTGCCCAGAGATGGGCTCCGGACACCGTGTCGGCGAGTTGTACCGCGAGCCGCAGCTTGCTTCCCGCCTGGCGCAGGCTGGCTTCCATCACATAGCGCGCGCCGAGTTCTTTGCCAATGGCGCGGACGTCTCCCGACTCGCTGGAATATTTTGCTGTGGATCCGCGTGCGATTACGCGCAGATAGGAGAAGCGCGAAAGGCCCGTGATGACTTCTTCGGTCAAGCCTTCGGCGAGTGCTTTGAGATCAGCGTTGTTACCGGTGTATTTGGCCGGCAGCACGGCTACCCAGAAACCCCCATCGGCTCTGTTTTGTCCGGATGCCGTTTGAGTGGGAGGCGTGATAGTAGGAGCGGCCTCAGGAGCAGGGTTGAGTTCAGGGATGTTCAGCCCCGCCTTGCGCAGGCCGTCCACAAGGTGCTCGATGTGCTCGGGGTCGTACCATTTCGCATACTCTTGTCTCGCCGTTATGGCGAAATCGGGACGAAGCGCCAGCAGGTTTTCCAAAGCCTTCCGCGCTTCTTCGCGCCGGCCAAGCTGACCGAGTGCTGCCGTTTGCATCGCCGGGACATGGAAATACTTCGGCATATTGACGCGAGCCACATGCTCCAGCACTTCTTCGTACTTGCCTTGACGGTACGCGTTCCAGCAGCCCGCGAAATAGAAATACCCCGGACAGTTCGGATTGAGTTGTAATGCGTGATCGACCATTTGGATTCCGCGATCCCATTCGCCTGCGTAGCCGATCAGCAGCCCAAGATAAGCTTTCACAGATGCATCCAGCGGGTTGAGCGCAAGGGCCCGTTCCGCCTCGACGCGGAAGGGCACCTTTTCCTTACGGAAGAAGTGAACGGTCGCGAGCGCATAGTGGCCGAGAGCATGGGTTGGAGATAATTCGACGGCGCGTTGAGCCGCTGCCAGCGCGCGATCCAGCGGATTCTGCCCCGCGTTGTATCCCTGCACGAATTCACCGCGATAAATCATCGACAGCATCGCCCAGCTATCTGCATGGTCGGGCGCTTCGCGGACGGCCCTCTCCAGAATGCTTCGCACTACTAGGTGTTCCTCGACTGTGATGCGGCTGAAGTAACTGAAAGCGCGCAGCACGGCCTCATGTGGCGTAAGGGCGTCGCTGTTCTTTGTACGCAGCACCTCGCTCATACTGCGCGGCAGAATGCCGTGCTGATCGGCAATGGTTGCCACGATGCGGGGGACCAGATCGTCCTGCACTTGGAACAGCGAATCGGGAGAGAATGCACGCTCGTATGTTTCTGCCCAGAGATGGGCTCCGGACACCGTGTCGGCGAGTTGTACCGCAAGCCGCAGCTTGCTTCCCGCCTGGCGCAGGCTGCCTTCCATCACATAGCGCGCACCGAGTTCTTTGCCGACCCCGCGAACGTCTCCCGATTCGCTCGAATATTTCGCCGTCGATCCGCGAGCGATCACGTGTAGGTAGGAAAATCGCGAAAGGCCGGTGATGATTTCTTCGGTCAGTCCTTCTGCCAGCGCTTTGAGATCGTGATTGTCGCCGGTGTACCTGAACGGTAGCACGGCAACCCAGAACCCTTCATTGGCTCGAGCCTCGCCTGAAGGCATGGCGCTAGCTTTGGCACCCGACGATGGCGGTCTTGCTGCGATCATCGTTTCCAGTCCAGCCTTGCGCAGGCCGTCCATAAAGTGCTCAACCAATTCCGGATCGAGCCACTTTTCGAGTTGCTGGCGCCCGAAATGCGGGATCATGGCCCACAGTTCCCTCAGTGCCTTCTGCGCCTCTTCCCGCTCCCCAAGCTGCCCGTGGGCTGCGGTGAGCACGATAGGCGCCCAGAGGAATCCAGGCATTTGGATCCGAAGCGCCGTATCAATGGCGGCTCTATAGTCGCGGGTGCGGTACGCGTTCAAGACCGGGGCCAGCCAGTAGTAGCCAGCAAAATTCGGCTGGAGCTTCATGGCTGAATCGGCCAGGGCACATCCCCTTTCCCACTCGCCAGTACAGGCTAAGAGGCCTCCCATGAATGCCATGCAAGAGCCACCCAACGGATTCAGAGCGATGGTGCGCTCGGCTACAGGCCGGAAGGCCTGCCATTCGTGCCTCTGAAAAAGGCTTTGCGCCAAAGCATGATTGGCAAGCTGGCTGCCAGGCGCGAGTTCCACCGCTCGCTGCGCGGCCGCGGCTTCCCGCTCAAGCGAATTCGGCACGGGATTCAGCCCCAGCCAGTCCTCGTCGCCATAGAGTGTGGCCAGCATTGCCCAGCAATCGGCTGCGTCTGGCGAGTCCCTCACCATGCGTTCCAGCAGGTCGCGGCACGCAGCGTGATCGTGCGCCGTGAGCTGTTCGTGAAGACTGAAGGCGCGGAAAACCGCTTCGTATGGACTCAGCTGGTCGTCGCTCTTTTTCCGGACGGCAGCGCTGATGCTGCGCGTCAAAATTCCATGGGCGTCGGCAACCGTGGAGACGATACGCGGGACGAGCTGATCCTGCAATGTGAAAATCTGATCCGAGTGGAAGGGACGCTCGAATGTTTCCGCCCACAAGTGAGTGCCGGTTGCTGCGTCTACCAACTGCACGGCCACGCGAATCGTCGAACCCGCCTGCCGCAAGCTGCCTTCCATTACGTAGCGGGCGCCAAGTTCCTTGCCGATCGCACGGACGTCGCCTGATTCGCCTGAATACTTAGCAGTCGAGCCGCGCGCGATGACTCGCAGGTAAGAGAATCGCGAAAGGCCAGTGATGATTTCCTCGGACAATCCCTCAGCTAGTGCCTTCAGGTCAGGGCTGGCGCCCGTGTGCCTAAAAGGCAGCACGGCGACCCAGAAGCCCTCATCTTGTCGGAGGACGGCGTTCGTCTGTCCAGGGCCGATTGGAGCCGTTCGCATGGCCGAAGACAGAGCTGGCGTAAGGCGCGTTGTCGTTCGAGCCAGGTCGCGAAATTCGTTGCTGACGTCGCGTGCCGTCTGCACCCGGTACCGTGGATCTTTTTCGAGGCAGCGGCGAATCACGCGGCTAATGTCGGAAGGTAAATCCGGCCGGACCTCTGTTACCGAAGCAGGACTGTCGCGCAGGATGGAGGAAATCAGTTCGGCCGACGAAGTTCCCACAAACGGGCGACGCCCCGTGGTCATTTCATACAGCATCACTCCCAGGGAAAAAATATCGGTGCGGTGGTCGAGCGTCCGTCCGGAGACTTGTTCCGGAGACATGTAGGCCGGAGTCCCCATCACAATGCCAGCCTGCGTGTGTCCAGCCGACGTCAGCGTGGCGTCGGTGGAACTATCCGCACTGACATCTTTCGCCAGCCCAAAATCCAGCACCTTCACGCGGCCTTCGCTCGTCACCATCACATTGGCGGGCTTCAAATCGCGATGCAGGATGCCTTTCTCATGCGCCGCAGCCAGCGCATCGGCCAGGGCGTTAGCGATCTCGATGATGCGATCAACTGGGAGTCCGTCGGTGGAGATCAGGCGATCGAGTGCGTGCCCCTCGATCAGCTCCATCGTAATGAAGTGGACGTCGTCGGCTTCCTCGACCGAGTAGACGGTTACCACATTGGGATGATTGAGGGCGGCGACCGCCCGAGCCTCACGCTGGAAGCGGGCTAGCCGGTCCGGGTCGGCCGCCATGTCGGAGGGCAGAACCTTGAGAGCAACGTCACGCCCGAGCTTGGTGTCAGTTGCACGGTACACCTCGCCCATGCCACCCGCGCCGATTACGGTGCTGATCCGGTAGTGGGCGAGTTTGCGACCGACCAGGCTAGTTTTACTCAGGTCGTCCACGTCTCAGTACCCCTCGCCTGAACCAAAGCAGCGCTGATTCTACACTAGGAGACTCGCCGGTATCGTCCCCCCACTCGCCCCATCCTAGAGCTACAACCTAGTTCCCCTGATCAGCACTTTGTGGATCGCCCGTTTATCCTTGCTCCATTGAGAGCAAGCACCGGGGCCGCTTGCGAGTATCGCAGCCTGTTCTATCAGGCTGGGGACGCTCTAAGACTCCATCGCAACTCCATTGACTTACTTTACGTCAGCACCTAACATTCGGCCCGATGATTAGCCACTCGGTTTCGCACTACCGTGTCCTCGAGAAACTGGGCGGAGGAGGGATGGGTGTGGTCTATAAGGCCGAAGACACCCGCCTGAAACGCTTCGTGGCTCTCAAATTTCTGCCCGACGAAGTCGCCCGTGATCCACAAGCTTTGAGCCGCTTCCGGCGAGAGGCCCAGGCCGCCTCCGCCCTCAACCATCCCAATATATGCACCATCTACGACATTGGCGAGGACGGCGGCCGCACATTCATCGCCATGGAATTGCTCGAGGGCACCACGTTACGGCATCGCATCGAATCCGCACCTTTCGAACTTGAAGAGTTGCTCGATCTCGCCATCCAGTTATCCGACGCACTAAGTGCCGCTCACGCCCGCGGCATCGTTCATCGCGACATCAAGCCGGCTAACATATTTATGACCTCCCGCGGCGCCAAGGTTCTCGACTTCGGCCTTGCCAAGCTCGCGCCCCCCCCAGGCGAATCGCTCGATACCTTGACGGTCGACGTGGAGCATCTCACGAGTCCCGGACTCGCGATCGGCACGGTCGCGTATATGTCGCCGGAGCAAGCACGCGGCCAGAACCTAGATATCCGCAGCGACCTCTTCAGCCTTGGTGCAGTCCTTTACGAGATGGCAACACAGCAACTCGCCTTCGGCGGCGATACCACTGCGGTGATCTTTGATGCGCTGCTCAATCGTCCGCCGGCACAGTCCAGCCGCAAGCTCCATCCAAAGCTGAACGACATCATTGGAAAGCTTCTAGAAAAAGATCGCGACCTGCGTTACCAAAGCGCCGCCGAACTGCGCGCCGACCTCAAGCGACTCAGGCGTGACATTGGTTCGGAACGCGTCTCTGCCGCCGAAACTTCCCGCGATTCCGGCAAAACTCGCCAACCGAAAATCACCAAGACTATCGATTCCCTTGCCGTGCTGCCCTTCGAAAACGCGAGTGGCGATCCTGCGAACGACTATCTCAGCGAGGGGATTACTGAAACCGTCATTAACAACCTGTCTCGTCTGCCCAAAGTGCGCGTCGTCCCGCGTGCTGTCGTATTCCGCTATAAGGGAAAGAATGTGGACGCTTTCACCGCTGCAACCGAACTTGGCGTCCGCGCCATCGTCAGCGGCCGCGTTCTGCAGCACAAAGACACGCTGATCGTAAAAGCGGAACTGGTCGACGTCGCTCGCCAGAACCAGCTCTGGGGAGATTCTTACAATCGCAAAATGACCGACCTGTTCGAGGTGCAGGAGGAGATTGCCCGCGAGATTGGATCGTGCCTTGTCGAACGACTCAGTAGCGACTCGAGTGCAGCCCGGCGCTCCTCCTCCGCATCTACTCGCGCCGTCAGTGAGTCAACAACGGCCGATCCCGAGGCCTACCGTCTTTACTTGAAAGGCTCGCACCAAGCCAGAACATGGTCGGAACAAGGCTTTCGTAACGCTTTGGAACTTTTTCAGCAATCCGTCGCCATTGATCCGGGCTATGCTCGCAGCCATGCCGGCCTGGCGTATGCCCTGGTGATGATGGGGTTCTATGCCTTCATTCCCGGGCCCGAGGTTTTTCCCAGAGCGAAAGCCGCAGCAAAGAAAGCCATCGAACTCGATCCTTCCAACGCTGAGGCGTACGCGGCGCTTTCGCTCCACGCTATGCAGGCCGAGCACGATTTCCCACTCGGCATCCGTCTGGCCGAGCAGGCAATCCGGCTTGATCCCAACTCAGGCATCGCCTATCACACCCTGTCAATCGCTCAAGCTTGTGTACGCAAATTCGAGCCTGCGATTATCGCTATTCGCAAGGCAACCGAGGTCGATCCGCTCGGCCCATTGTTCCAGGCCCATGTAGCATGGATCCTCAACTGTGCCGGCCAGAGCGATGAAGCCTGGGGCCAGCTCAGGTCGGCTCTGGAACTTCATCCCAACGACTATTATGCCAACCGCATTCTCATGTACGTGGCCAAAACCCCGGAGCAGTGCCGCGGAGCGATTGAGGATGTTAAAAGGGTTGTATTCCCAAGCCGAAGTGGACAAGCCGCTGGCGTTCTCGGGGTACTTTACGCGCGGTTGGGAGAACGGGACAAAGCTCTGGAGATTGCTGCGCAGTTGGAAGGAGCCGCATCCTCTGCGCCCGCCGCTGCCTACCTACTGGCCCTCATCCACAGCTTGCTGGGCGATCTGGAAGTCGCAGTCGACTGGCTGGAGCGAGCAGAGCAGGCAGGAGCCGGTCTGCTCATCATCTTGAACTGCGAGCCCACCTTGACCCCACTTCGTGCCCTGCCCCGCTTTCAAGCTCTTCTCAAGAGACTGGGACTGACGTAAATTACCCCGTGTTGCTATCGGTGGTTCATCTCCGGATTGCCTGTGATCCGGGGGTGGCTGCGATCTATCTCACAAGTCGAGTTGCCGTTTTCCCCGCACAACTCCTTGAGCTCCGTTTCTAGACGGTGAGCTTGAAGCGCTGAAGCTTAGGAATATAATTGCGCGCACGAATGGCGCTTAACGCTGGTACAAAATTCGGCCCCTATGAAATCCAGGCGCCGTTAGGTGCAGGCGGCATGGGCGAGGTCTACCGCGCTCGCGATAGCCGCCTTGATCGCACGGTCGCTATCAAGATCCTGCCGACTCACCTCTCGGACAGTCTTGAGTTCAAGCAGCGCTTCGAGCGCGAGGCCAGGGCAATTTCCTCGTTGAATCATCCGCACATCTGCCATCTCTATGACATCGGCTCACACGATGGCACCGATTTTCTCGTGATGGAATTCCTGGATGGCGAAACGCTGGCCGACCGACTGCGGAAGGGAGCAATGCCGTTGCCGGAGTTGTTGAAGATAGGCATGCAAATCGCTGAAGCGCTAGAGACGGCGCATCGGGCCGGAATTGTGCACCGCGATCTGAAGCCGGGCAACATCATGTTGACGAAATCCGGCGCGAAGCTGATGGACTTCGGCTTGGCGAAGCCATCGCTGGCTGCGTCGGGAGCAGCCTCAGCCCCACTGTTATCAGCCGCAAGAACCATGAGCGCCAGCCCGATGAGCCCTCTGACGACCGCAGGCAGCATTGTGGGCACGATCCAATACATGTCTCCCGAGCAGATCGAAGGCAAGGATGCAGATGCGCGGTCCGACATCTTTGCTTTCGGCGCAGTGCTCTATGAGATGGCCACCGGGAAGCGCGCGTTTGAAGGAAAGAGCCAGATCAGTGTCGCCTCGGCCATTCTCGAAAAAGAGCCGGAAGCGATCAGCAAGGTCAAGCCTCTCAGCCCAGCAGCCCTCGACTACCTCGTAGCAACCTGCATGGCGAAAGACCGCGAAGAACGGTTCCAGAATGCGCACGATCTGGGGCTGCAATTAAGGGGCATCTCTCTCTCTGCATCATCCGCTGCCGCGCCAACACAGCATTCAGACTCACAGAGACTTGCGCTGGCGCTGATGGGCATCGCCCTGCTCGTCATCGGCGCTCTAGTCGGTCATTTCTTCACCCCGGCCGGCCCGCCAGCATCTGCCGTGCGATCGCACATATCGCCGCCGCCGGGAACTTCCTTTCCCATGTCCGGCCTGGAGATTGGCCCCGTAGTTGTTTCTCCCGACGGAAAGACGCTGGCGTTCACCGCAGTGGACGAACAGGGCGTGACCAAGCTATGGCTACGTGCTCTGAATTCTCAGCAGGCGACCGTGCTCGATGGCACCGACGATGCCAGTGAGCCTTTCTGGTCGTTCGACGGCCAATCGCTTGCCTTCGCCGCCGACGGAAAGCTGAAGAAGATCGGCATTGCGGGCGGGAATCCGCAAGTTATCGCCGACGGCCTCGCCGGCGAGAGCGGCGGCGGCACCTGGAACGCGGACGGCATCATTCTGTTCTGCAAAGACCGTTCCGGCCCGATCTATCGGGTGTCTGCTTCCGGTGGGCAGGTTTCACTCGCTACCAAGCTGAAGGAGACCGACGGTTCGCACAACGAACCTTTCTTTCTCCCCGACGGCAGGCATTTCCTTTTTGCCGTTCGCAGGTTGGATGTTCCCTACGAAATCAGAGTCGGGGAACTCGATAAGCCAGACCAGAATGGAATCGCCGTTGCATCGGGGGAAATGCCTCAATTCGCCTCAGATCATTTGCTCGTGTCGCGCGACGGGCACATCCTTGCCCAAAGCTTCAACCCCCGTACCTTGAAAGTCTTCGGTGACCCGCAGACTTTGGGAAACGCTCGCTATTTCTCAACTTCGACCAATGGCGTGCTCGCCTATCATGAAAGTTCCGCCGAATCGGAATTGAAGGTCTTCGACCGTAGCGGCAACGTCGTAGCCACGCCGGGTCCCCTTGCGCATTATGGCTGGCCGCGATTTTCTCCCGACGGAAAGTCGATTGCCGTCACGGTGAACGACCCGAAATCGGGATCCGAAGATGTTTGGGTCTACCCCGCCACCGGAGGACCGCCTGCCCGCATCACCTTTGGATCAGAAGATATCAGTCCGACCTGGTCGCCGGATGGAAAGGAACTCGCCTACTCTTACTTCATCCATCGCAACTGGTCGATCCGCCGCGTAGCGCTCGACGGCAGCCACCCCGAACAGATCATCTACAAGAATGATGCTGACGCCTTTGGGCTTCCCATTGATTGGTCGCGCGACGGGAAATTCGTGTCCATGCATCTGAGCTCGAAGGATGAAGTTTTCTCGAATTGGGCTTTGCCGCTGTCTGGAGGCCCGGCATTTCGGCCGACTGCCACGGCCGCGTTGACGGCCAGTGAATACGAAGGCAAATTCTCTCCGGATGGGCGCTGGCTTACTTTTTTCTCCTACGAAACCGGGCGGCCGGAAGTGTATGTTGTGCCGTTTCCGGGGGCAGGGTCGAAATCCCAGGTTTCTACTACCGGCGGATGGCTGCCGCGTTTCGGCGGCAAGGAACTGTTCTACATCACCATGAGCAACCGTTTGATGGCGGCGCAGATTCATACCCAACCCACGTTCGGCGTCGATTCAATTCGCCCGCTGTTTCAACTGGACTTCCCCAACATGCCCGATCGCACTTTGCCCTTGTACGACGTCAGTGCCGATGGCCAGCGCTTCGCCGTCCTCACCGGCGACCGTTCCAAAACCACGACGATTACTTTGTTGACGAATTGGCCAGCTGAACTGAATAGATGAGGTTGCTGTCCGACGATAGGGCTAGGAGAAAACGTTATGAAAACTGCACTTCACACAGGGCAGCTTTGGATGTGTCTGTATTGGTTGGTGTACTGTTTGTGTCTCTTTACTGCGGCTGTTTCACCCGCATCCGCACAGTTGCACGCGTGGGTGATGGCCAAGCTTCCGGACACACCCGAGGGAATGGCAATCGATTCCCAGGGCAATCTCTACACAACTCTTTTTCACACCGGCGAGATTATCAGGCTGAAGGACGATGGCAGCTACGATCACGTCGCCTGGGTGCCGTCGAAGGAAGAGAGCGGCGAGGGAGACCTAATCGGCCTCGATTTCGACAAGGCGGACAATATTTATGTCGCTTACAAAGCTCATTCGAGATATGACGCAACGGATTTGGTAAATTCCTTTCATCCATCGTGCCGTGACGCAACCGTGACGCGCTCCGGCGTGTACAAGGTGGAAGCGAAGACGCATAAGGTGACAGCTCTCGCGACCAAGGGCGAGGGATGGCCATTTTGCTTTCCCGACGACGTGGCCATCGACTCTCAAGGAAATGTGTACCTGACTGACCTCACCTACGCAGGGATTTGGAAGATTTCGCCCGACGGAAAGAAAGTCGATTTGTGGTCGGCGCACCCACTGCTCAACTGGTCGGCCAAACCGTATTCGGGATCCCCTCTCGGGGTGAACGACCTCGTGCTCGACAAACAGCAGAAAAACATTTACGCGGTCACGGATGGTGACCCGATGGTTCTAAAGATCCCGATTAAGGAAGACGGATCGGCAGGTGAGCCGCAGATACTGCAACCCGGCGGATACTCGCCCTTCGACGGAATTGAATTGGACGCAAGGGGCAACATCTATGTCTCCGAGATTTTGCGAAATGAGATTTGGGTGCTGTCGCCGGACGGTTCGCAACGCATCCTGGTAGCCAACAAGATGAGCGCGCCGCTGGACAACAACACCAGCCTCGTGATGAAAGGCGAGGTGCTGTGCACGGCGAATCTCGGCTTTCTCCACGCAAAGCCTGAAGAGGCGGATCGCACCGTGGTATGCATGGAAGGCTTTGCGGTACCGAAATAGTTGCAAAAACCCCTGACGCTGTCCAGAGAACCCTCATATGCACGGTGCGTGCTCTGCCTACTTTCCAATTTGTCGCTAGCCTTGATCGGAAACCCCTCGGCCGGACACTTCGAGTTTGAACAAAAACTCGAGCCGAGGCGTTTTCGATAAGGAGACTAGGAGGAAGCCGCTAGCGTTTGCGGCGGACGCGGTGAGCTATGGGATTTGAACGGGAGTTTGGAGTGCACCAGTTGCGTCAGCAGGCACGGGAGGGGCGGGTCAAGACCACGTCCTGTGCTGGGGAGAGCTGGCCGTGTGTCGGAAGAAAGTCGTGAGAGAGGTTGTCGAACGAGGGTGCGCACACCATGTATCGGCGTGCTTCCGCACATCCGGGTCTCGCAAGTGATCGAAGCGCTAGGAAGAATCGAAGTAGGTGCATGCTAATAACTCCTCAGCAGTAAATCTCTGAATCACGATCATCGATGCGCCACAGCGTGGGCAGTGCCAGAGACAATCAATCTCGGAGCGCGGGTGCGAACTCAAGACTCGCGGCAAAAAATATTGGCTTTCGACGCCGAAAGTCGTGCGTGATTCTCCTTGTCGTCGATTCCGGTTTCCAGTGCGGATCGTGCTGAGGATCATAGGGGCGGATGAGTACATGGAGCTTTCGATAGGTTGAGCTACAGTGCGGTGAATTTGCGGGGTGTCCCGTTAAAATACGCCCGACTCGTGTTCAAGGCAGCTTGCGGGAATCGCGTGAAATACAATGGGCAGGGATTGCTCCCTGCCCGCGCCTGCCGCAAACCAGAAAGATCCCGACCCCGACATCCCGGTCCTGAAGCAAGCCCAAGCCGAGTACAAAACTGCAACGACACGGCGTGAGTAGTTTTCTGATCCTCTCTTGGGTCGGTGCGAGCGTTTTTTGTTCCCGTCTTCTAGGCTGAAATCACTCTGAACATCTTCCGGCGTTTTCGCGCCTCCCATTCCTCGCGGGTGAGTTCAATCAGGTTGGGTTTGTCCGAGCCTCGCGCGTGAGGAAGTCTCCCGACATTCCCCATAGTCCAGAAGGGACAATTCTTGGACAAGGTGCCAGCAGCCTTTCAGAGCTCTGTCAGCTTTGCGGGATTCCTTTTACTGTCAACCTCGCTATACCCGCGATCGATAAGCTTTCGCGGCAGAACAAGTGGGAGGTGGCGCTTTCGGTCGGCGTCAAACAGGAAACGGATGCAGAATACCCGTATTCGGTTGAATCCAATATATTTAACGGAAACGGAGAGAAGCTATGTCAGCACCGCGAGTATCCTGTGATAAACTAAGTCAATTGGACTTAGTTCAATTTGGAGAAATATGAAGACGGTTAACATTCACGAGGCGAAGACCCAGCTCTCGAAACTTATCGAAGAGGCGTCGAAGGGGGAACCGTTCATCATTGCGAAGGCTGGTAAGCCCATTGTCAAGGTAACGGCTCTTAGCGCTCCGACCGAGTCACAGGTACGTCGGCTGGATTTCCTGGCTGGCCAAATCTCCGTTCCTGACGATTTCGACAAAATGGGGAGGGAAGAGATAGAAGAGCTGTTCGGTGGCGGTATATGAAACTGCTATTGGATAGCCAGATTCTTCTCTGGGCTGCTGGGCACTCCAGCAGGCTGTCTGCGGAAGCTCGTAAATACATTGACGACCAAGGCAACGAACTTTTCTTCAGCGCGGCGAGTTTATGGGAAGTCGTCATCAAGAGTGGCTTGGGTCGTGACGACTTCAGGGTGGATGCTCGGGTCCTGCGCCGCGGATTACTGGACAACGGCTATGGCGAATTGCCCGTGGTCAGCGATCACGTGGTCGCAATCGACAGCTTGCCGGCAATTCACAGAGATCCATTCGATCGCATTCTAGTCGCGCAGGCGACGGTAGAGGGTATTACTCTTCTCACGACGGACTCTTTGGTTGGGAAGTATCCCGGCCCAATTCGGATAGTGTAAGCGCGATACAACGGGAAACTGTTGAGGGATCGACGTTTTTCTTTGCCATAACGCTTCTTTCCTGCGGCTGACATTCATGGGCTGACATCATGCCAAGAACCCTAAGCTTGGCAGCTGGACTGCATAATATTCCTTAGTCAGCTGTGTCCAACTCGCGAACCGGCGCCTTCTGTTTCAAGAGAGCCGATTCGTGCGCGGCTTCCAATCGCCTTTCGGATCCCACCATAATCCTGCTCGAAAACGATCCACTTTCCATCCGCCGACCAGACCGCTTCCGATTGCCAACCATCCGATTGCTGCAGCTGAATTCGAAATTTTCCGGCGGCCGATATTTTCCACAGATTCGCGCGTCCCGTGAGATTCGTGATGAAGACCACCTCGCGGCCATCGGCGACCATGACGGCCCGAACGTACTCCGCGTGTAGTAAAGCCTGCGCGATCGGCACGGGCCAGCGTTCGGATTCGCCGCATCAGGCATGCGAGATATCGAGCCATAGCCCTGATGGCTTTCGAGCCTCCCAGTCGCCCACGTGAGGAAGTCTCCCCACGTTCCCCATAGTCCAGAAGGGACAATCCTTGGACAACGTGCCAGCAGCCTTTCGATTCTCCACTTCTGCCCAGAACTCCCGCGAGCACTCCTCCCGGCGATGAAGGAACAGCGACCACAGGTCTACTTCGCTCATGAGTCTCAGCTTCCGCCGAAGACGGTCGGCTCCAAGTCCTCTGATATTCATTGCCAAGCTCCG
>JASHQK010000633.1 GCA_030039195.1 Candidatus Sulfotelmatobacter sp. | reverse complement strand
CCGCTCCTCTTCTTCAACAGTGCGGGATTTTTTGCGGAGGTATACACCTGCTTGTGCCGACAACCAGAGTATTAGGAAGGAAAATAGGAAAACGAAGATGGGTGAATCTCTCAGGCCCGTCATAAATCATCCCTGCGATCGACAGCTAGTTAGGTCGCCCGAGCCACGAGTATTGCCAGCCTACAGAAACGTTGTCGAAACTGCCGCCGTACCGGATGTAGGCGCCGCGGTTGTAGCTGAATTTCATCGACTGATGTTTGCTGACGGGAAGGGAGACCGTGCCCCCAATGCGAGAGTTTTCCTGGAGTGAATTCGGACTCTCGACTCCATTCAGGAGTGTGCGCCCGCCTACCCAAAAGTTGCCGTCGAGGGAAGCCCAGAATCTGGGCTTGACATCATAACTTAAGTGTCCTTCGAAGGCAGCAATCGGTTCCTGCCTTTGCGTGTTGGTAGTTGGCGAGAATTGATTCCGTGAGAAAAAGTCATGATTTAGCGTGAAAAACCAGGCGCCGGCGTAACTGTCGACCACCCAGTGGCCGCACCTCCGTGAAAGCCCAACCTCGGGTTTGAAGCCCCACCGGTTCGCACCATAGTTGATGAGTTTCGTCGGATCGTACTGCCCGGTCGGAGTTACAAGTCTGAGGCTCAGTCCGATGATCGTCTTCTGGCGCCACTCGCGATAACTGTACGCATCCATGGCGGGGCCTCCCAGCACGTTCATTGAAAAGCGAAATGTCATATCAAACAGTCCGGAGCGATAGGCTTTCGTCTCTTGGTCCAACACAGTACCGCGGACATTCCCGATGCCGTAGGGTAAAGAAGCAGTTAGGTTCGCTGTTCGCCCCCCGAACCTAAGAGAGTGAAAGTAGCTGATCACTGGAATACTAATCCTGGCTGTTGCTCCCGTGATGGGCACACTGTTGTCGAAAACGAGGTCGCCGTTTTGGAAGGAATAGGTAAGAGTAATCGCGTTCGAGTGAATCGGAGTAATGATGTAAGCCCGAGGGGCAAGATCCTGAGCGGAACCCGCCGAGGCCGCCAAAATAAGAATCATTGCGGAGCTGACCTTGCATAGCGCCGTAAAGCGGAATCGAGGATGGTATTCACGGTTCAAACATCCCTCGTCCCCGTCCGCTTAATGATTACGGCCGTAACGTCATCTTGCTGTTTTGTTCCGTCGGAGAACTGCACGGCAGCCTGGTATAGATTTGCGAGGGTGTCCTTGGGCGCATAATCTCGAAATTTGCGGACGACCGTTTCGTTCGTGGTGTGGACCACGAAGATCCGGACGGCCATTACGACGATGAGCAATACAAGAAAGCCGAACACTCCGAAGATGGGAAGACGTTCACTTTGAAGTTCAGCGCTCTGAAACGCTGCCGAATTGATGTTCGTGTCAGCCATACCAAGCGGCCAGCTAGTCTTCGAGATTGCAGAAGAGAACGACCACAGATCGTGCCTGAACGGGGTAGATGTGTCCTGCAATCACTGGCGAGGATTGCCAGTCCGTGATGTCTTCTGGGCTCTCCCGATCAGTATCGATCCAACGTCGCCACGATCGATTAGGGCCCAGCGAAGGCAATTCGAACTGAAGCGGCTCCCAATAAGCGTTCATGATGAGATGGATGCGGATCTTCTCTTTTTTTATCTCCGCTCCGAAGGCCAGGCTATGAGAGGAATCGCTCCAGTCGGGTTCGAGAAGGTTCACTCCATGCCATGCTTTTTCCGCCTGTCGGAGCAATTGGTCGAGGCTTGTGCGTTGGCGCTGTGGCTCGGCGTTCCGCAATACCCGTCTCGCATTGAGCAGCTTAACAAAGCGCTGAACGTCAGCATGTTTCCGAAGCAAGTTCCAATCAAACCAATTTGTTTCGTCGTCGTGACAGTAGTTGTTGTTATTGCCGAACTGCGAGCGGCGAACTTCGTCGCCCATCAGAATCATCGGCATTCCCAGCGAAAGAACCGTGACCGTTAAGAAGTTCTTGACTTGTCTATTGCGGAGCTTTTCAACGACCGGATCATCCGAAAGACCTTCGACACCACAATTCCAACTGCGGTTGTCGTCAGCGCCGTCGCGATTATTGTCGTTATTGGCTTCATTGTGTTTTTGGTCGTACGAGACTAAATCGTTTAGGGTGAAACCATCGTGGCAGGTGATGAAGTTTACGCTCTGTTCGGCCTCGCGCTGCTTGTGCGCATAGATTTCAGGACTTCCGATCAACCGGTCCGCGACCCGCGCAACCGTCCGGCATTCACCCCGGAAAAAGCTGCGGAAGTCGTCACGGAAGCGGCCATTCCATTCCATCCAGCTATCGCCAATGAAACTGCCGACCTGATAGAGTCCTGCAGCATCCCATGCTTCAGCGATCAACTTTGTGCCGGCGAGGACGGGATCGGACTCGATATCCCAGAGCACTGGTGGTGCAGACATGCACTCGCCCGAAGGATCACGCGAAAGAATTGAGGCAAGGTCAAAGCGAAAACCGTCGACGTGCATCTCGCTAACCCAATAGCGAAGACTGTCCACGATCATGCGCCGGACAATCGGATGATTCGCATTGAGCGTATTTCCGCAGCCACTGTAGTCGGAGTATAGGGACCGGTCCTCTTGGAGAATGTAGTAGGTCGGATTGTCGAGACCCCGGTAGCACAATGTTGGACCGTCGTGTGCACCCTCCGATGTATGGTTGAACACAACGTCCAATATGACTTCGATACCAGCACGGTGAAGAGCCTTCACCATGTCTCGAAATTCGTCGACGGGCCCGTGAGGATCTTTACGTGAACTGTAGGCTCGATGCGGCGCAAAAAACGAGACCGGCTGATAGCCCCAGTAGTTCACGACTCCGGGCGGGCAGTCCTCGGCATCGAATTGGAAGATGGGCAGCAGTTCGACCGCTGTTATGCCAAGGTCGCGTAAGTAGGGGATCTTTTCGACTAACCCCGCGAAGGTGCCTCGTATTTTCTCGGTGACTCCCGAACTCGAATGGCGGGTGAACCCTTTGACATGCATCTCATACACAATCGTTCGAGTAGGAGGAGTATGCAGAGGTGCGTCATCTTCCCAATCGTAGGTGCTCGGATCCACCACTACGCTCTTCATGGCAGTGGACAAATTGTCGCCTGGTTTGCGGGCTGATTCCCGACTGTACGTTTCGGGCACCACGACGCCACGGCCATAGGGATCTAGCAATCCCTTCTCTGGGTCGAATCGGAACCCGTTCTTCGGATCGAATGGTCCAAAGGCCCTATAGGCATAGATCTGCCCAGCGCGGGCTTCGGGCACGAAAACGTGCCAATAGTGATAGGTACGGTTTGTGTCGGCACAGAGGGGAATGACGCGTGATGGAAGTGCTTCGTCCTCG
>JASHQK010000632.1 GCA_030039195.1 Candidatus Sulfotelmatobacter sp. | reverse complement strand
GGGTCACGCCGGCGTTGACAAGAATGCCATCACAGACACCAGGGTCAAATTCCGCGCCGTCCCCGGCGTGCACAGTCACATTCGGGTAACCCGATAAATTGTCTTTCGCGCGGGTCGCCAGCTGCAGATTCACCTCGCTGGCCACGACCCTGCCCTGCGCGCCAACGGTCTCGGCAATGATGGCGGTGTAATAGCCCACGCCACAGCCGAGGTGATAGATGAAAGCACCCGGCTTGATATCGAGCGCGTTGATCCAGCTGGCGAGCGCGCTCGGCTGGCCGTTGTTGATGTCATTCTCTTTGTCGAGCGCTATGACGACGTTATGATAAACGTGCCGCGGATCCTCCACGCATGTGTAGGACATCTTTCCCAAGCCCATGCTGGACATTGCCCGGACGTCAGGAGAGCCAATCTCCCACGGTCCCGGCCCCAGGAATCTTTCGCGCGGTACGCGGGCGAAAGCCTCTATTAAAGCCGGTGAATTGATGTTGGCAGCGAACCGTATTTCGTCAGAATAGAACCGGCGACACTCGTCGATGTTCATCCCTAGCAGTATCCCATGGACCACCCAGCGAGAGATCATCATGTCTCGTAGAAAGAGGCGAGAAGTGGGTGCTCCATTTTCAGTTTGCTTCGGCAGCCAAAAGGCTACGCCCAACTCAGGGCAAGCCACGGGACAATCCACTCCTGTCTTCCCCAGACACCCCTCCGCGCCTGCGTCTGTGTTGGCGCGACGGTTCGGGGGTTTATAATGTCCCAAGCCTAGCGGTAAATCCATGACAGACCAGATCCGACGCAAACTGCAGGAAGAGATCAACGCGCTCGAACACGAACTGGTGCACGAACTTCCGAAAGAAATCAAGAAGGCGGCCGCGCTCGGCGATCTCAGCGAGAACGCCGAATATCACATGGCCAAACAGCGCCAGGAGTACGTGAAGGCGCGGGTTCGCCAGCTGGGCAAGCGCCTGGCCGACTTGTCGTTGATCAACATGAACAATATCCCCCGCGACAAGGTGGGTCTGGGCTCGACAGTCAAGGTATACGACAACACCAAGGGCGAAGAGGTCGAGTATAAGCTTGTGACCAGCGAAGAATCGGATGTGGCGGCGGGAAAGATTTCGACGACCTCGCCGATTGGCCGCGCCCTGCTTAACAAGAAAGTCGGAGACGAAGCGGTTGTGGTCACTCCGAACGGCAAGCGCGAGCTGGAAATTCTGAGCCTGTCGACCATCCACGATGAAGCCGAAGGAGATGAACCGAAACAGGCGCAGGCATGACACACAAGTCATGAACTACAAAGTCACACGAAGTTCGACGTCTCAGGTTTGCGCTTCGCGCACCTTCGTGTCCTCTGTGGTGGGCGGGGTTCCCCGATGACCCTCTCCTGGACGAGCGCGTTTGGCCGGGCCTGCGGCGTGCTGCTCGACACCATTGTGCGCTGGCTGGCGCTCTCGCGGATTAATCCTAATGTGCTGACGTTCATGGGACTGGTGGTCAACACCTGGGCGGCGTTCCTGTTCGGCATGGCCAACGCTTCGAATCAGAAGCGCATGTTCATCTATGCCGGCCTGGTGATTATCTTTTCCGGCTTCTTCGATCTCGTCGACGGACAAGTCGCGCGCGCCACCAACCGCGTGACGCGCTTCGGAGCATTCTTCGATTCCGTGGTCGACCGCTACTCTGACGCTTCACAATTCCTCGGCCTGCTGGTTTTCTACGCGCGCGGCGAGCGCTTCTTCTATGTCGTGCTCACGGCATTCGTGATGATCAGCGCCATCATGGTCAGCTACACCCGGGCCCGCGCCGAATCGCTGATTGGTTCCTGCCGCGTGGGATTCATGGAGCGCCCGGAGCGGCTGGTTCTCGTCATTCTGGGAGCGCTCTTCAACCGCATGGCTCCCGTATTGTGGGTGATTGCGGTGCTTTCGACCCTTACCGTCATCCATCGCATGCGCTACACCTGGACGCGCACCCAGGACCCGCCGGTCTCGCTCCATCCCACCCAAGCCGCATAAAAGTTCACCCGACACAATGAATCTCGCCTGAATTGGTCGTTGCCAGAGTTATCCTATAGTTGCTTCGCGGGCCGCGTTCGGTACCAATCAAGCCCCGGCGGATGACCGGGGCTTTACTATTTCCAGGCTAGCGCATGAAACGACTTCTACTCTCCTGGAGCAGCGGGAAAGACAGCGCCTGGGCGCTGCATGTTCTGCGCCAGAGTTCTGAATTTGAAATCGCCGGATTGCTTACTACCTTCAACCAGTCCGCCGACCGCGTCGCCATGCACGCCGTGCGCCGCGTCCTGGTCGAACAGCAGGCTCGCGCGGCCGGGCTTCCGCTCTGGACAATTCCTTTACCCTGGCCCTGTTCCAACGAACAATATGAAGCGCTGATGGCGCAGGCGTGCCGCGATGCGATGCAACGAAACATCGAGTGCATCGCATTCGGCGATCTTTTTCTCGAAGACGTACGCGCCTATCGCGAACGCCAGCTCTCCGGATCCGGCCTGACTCCGATATTTCCTCTGTGGCACATGCCCACGCCCACGCTGGCGCACGAGATGATTGCCGCGGGATTGAAGGCCACACTCACCTGTGTCGATCCGCGCAAGCTCGATCCCAGTTTCGCGGGCCGAGCCTTTGACGAAAAGCTGCTGGCAGATTTCCCTGCCCATATCGACCCCTGCGGAGAAAACGGCGAGTTTCATTCGTTTGCCCATGCCGGTCCCATGTTCGCGCAGGAAATTCCGGTTGTTCCCGGGGAAACGGTCACTCGCGACAATTTCGTCTTCGCCGATCTTCTCCCCGCGTGATGTTTTGAACGTGGGCCTCCTCCCGATCCACGAAAGCGAGGCCACTGTCCGTTCAAATGATGCAAATTTTTTCATCTGATTCCCATAAATCTGCCGCCCGATGGCCGCTCTGCATTGCGCCGTGGGCGCGGAATTCAGTGGCCTCTTTCCGGTTGCATAAAGTAAAATCAAAGCCCGTCATCGTCCGAAGCCGCCGGAACTTCCCCCCGGGTACGAAACCAACTTTCTTATTCGCCAAAACTGGCTGTCGACTGCGCGGCTGCGGCAAGCCGAATTGTGTGGGTGCAAGGGGGGACATGAAACTCCGCAAGCTTCCAGTTTGTATCTTCGCCATTGCCGTGCAGCTGTTAGCCGGCCGAATTGTCGGCCAGACTTCCATCACCACGCATCATTACGACAATGACCGGACCGGCTGGAATTCCACAGAGACCGTGCTCACTCCGGCCAATGTGTGGTCGCCGAACTTTGGCCTTCTGCACGCGGTTGCTCTTGAC
>JASHQK010000061.1 GCA_030039195.1 Candidatus Sulfotelmatobacter sp. | reverse complement strand
GGGATGGTGTTGGCGATACGCTTCTATCGCGTCTTGCCCGTTTGCAGCCTCAGCGATAACTTCCATATCGTCTTCCGCATTAAGCGACGCCGATAACCCCATGCGCACCATGAAGTGTTCGTCAACAACCAGAATTCGCGCGGCCTTTTGACCGCTAATCAACGCGCTACCTCAACCTTGGCGGAAACTTCGACCGTGATTTTCGTCCCGTGCCCCGGTTCGCTGTCAATCTGCAAAACGCAGCCCATGGCTTGAGCGCGCTCTCGCATATCGAGAAGCCCGAAATGCCCGGTTGGCGTGGGATCGTGCGTACAGAACCCTCGTCCATCATCGCTGACGCAGAGACGCACGTTACTGGCCTCGTATGCCAGAACGACCTGTACTGAGTGCGCATGCCCATGTTTGATTGCGTTCGCAACTGCTTCTTGGCCGATTCGAAGCAAATTCATCTCGTTGCCAGCCGGCAGACGCACCGGAGTTCCACGAACTTTCACTTCGACCGGGACATTTTCTCGCGAACCGGAAGTTTGCACGCTCTGACGCAGTGCGGAGACCAGGTCACCTTCCTCCAGCAGATGACAGCGGAGATCCCATACGGACCGGCGTGCATCGACCATGCTGTGGCGACTCATGTCGCGAGCCGCTTCCAGAGCCTGGCGAGCAACGTTCGGTGCTTGTTGAAAACAATCCACGGCCAGGTCGAGTTGCATCGTAATGCCCGCGAGTTCCTGCTCGAGGTTGTCGTGCAATTCCCGGGCGATGCGGTTTCGTTCCTGCAGCACGGCCCCGCCACGAATCTTTTGACGAATTAATTCCATTTGCCAGCGTAGCCTTCGTCCCAACACAAGTATCCATGCGATCACAATCAGCAGGACGCTTACAGTAGCGCCGAGTAGCCAGAGCGTTCGGTTCAAATTCCACCACGATGGAGTGCGCAATACCACCAGATCCTGTGGCGAGCGCAACAACAGGCGCAAGGACTGCGGAACAGACCACAGCCCGCCATTCTGCACCAGGCAAATGCCGGTAATTCGCACCTGGCTGTTCAAGGGGACCGACAAAAGCCGCACCGCAGAATCGGTGGCCGAAATTGTCGCATCGAAGGCGAACTGGCCCTGTTGCAAAAGCAATCGCAAACCGTCCGACTGCATGTTGCGCCCCAACAGCTTTGCTTCCGTTGAAATTACTGCGCCATCGTATCTTTCCCAGGGTGCCGAAACGTCAAATGCAATTGGCGTCGGCGGCGCATTTGTGCCGATCCGATAGAACACGGCATCCTTCAACACGGGGGCAGAATCGCCAACCGCTGGAAATCCCAGCGCCTCCACAACGTCACCGATGTTGAGCTTGGTATCTTGCTCGGTGAGAACCCGGAGTCCCCGGCCGTCCGCCTCCAGAAACAACGCCTTTCCCGGCTGCTGATACCCTACAATTCCGCGCACGCGTACGCGGTGCTGAACTCCAGACGCGGGATTAAAAGTCAACAACGAAGAAAGCGGTACTTCGCGTGCGTGTGCCTCCACACTGACGAAATTCAACCGCGGAACGTACAGCAGTATCGCAGTCAATTGTCGCTGCGCATTGAATAGACTTCCGCAGACTCCCTCTAAGAGCACTTCGCTGTCGATCCAGGAGGAAAAATCCTGTTCACGCTGAATCGGGATGCGAACGTTCAATTGGCCATCCCCGGAAGCGACGCGCAGCGCAACGGTGGTTTCTGGCCATGATGTTCGATCAATGGAAACAGCGCGCACAATGCCGCGAACCCGCACCCATTGACTGTCGAGTTGGCCATCGGCCAGCTCGCCGAACGAATAGATGCGCGACGCCGGCAAGGCTCCCTTGCCGAGCACGCGTGATTTCGTTTCGCGAATTACCGGGGCGAACTTACCTGGACCAGTGACTCCCTCGACTTCTATCAAATCCCCAAAATGATGGGTGAAGGCTGCCGACTTTGATCCCTCTACATAGACTCCGGCACTCGAATCTTGCACAAAAAAATCGGGCGACGGGACGTCATCCGTGACCACGCCACGCACGCGCACGTGATATCCCGATGCCGCTTGCTCGGGCGTAAGCCGCCGCACCTGGTCCGCGTGCGTCAGCAACGGCAGAGACGGGTCCGACACCTGAGCCGAACCGATCCATGAAAATGCTGGCCCACAGAAAACATATAGCAACACCACGGCCAATCGGCGGGCAGGCTTCATTGCGCGTGTTCGATCGACAGCCCGTGTGTGTCTGATGGAGCTCTGCATGACGACGACCTAGCCTATCCGAAAATGCGGCACGAATGAAAGGCTAACCAGCCACGTTCTTGCCGCATCGACATCGTCAGCAGTCGCCGGACAGAACTCACTTTTGGCATTCTGGTATGCTCAGGTTCAATGCATTGCATAATACGAATCGCGAACGCATAGAGCGATCTCGACCGCAGTCTCCCGCATGACGCGCAGTCAGGAAAAATGCAAATTTAGACGATTCGCAGTTCGGGTGCTCCTCATAGGACTGCCAGCCTTCCTATTGTGGATTCCAGCGCGTCCCTCTCAAACCGGAGGTCAACTCTCCAAGAAGCATGTTTCATCGATCTCGCCGATCCAGTTCGAGAATGTCACACCGACCTCCAGAATCAAGTTTGTGCTGAGAAACAGCGTGAGTCCGAAGCGGTACACGATAGAAACGATGACGGGCGGAGTCGCGCTGTTCGACTACAACAACGATGGCTTGCTCGATATTTTCTTTACCAACGGAGCCGCCATCCCTTCCTTGGAAAAGACTGACTCCAGGTATTGGAATCGTCTGTTCCGCAACAACGGAGACGGCACTTTCACCGATGTAACTGAGAAAGCGGGCCTTGAGGGCATCGGCTATTCCATGGGAGTTGCCGCCGGGGACTACGACAATGACGGTTTCGTCGATCTTTACATCACGGGCTTCAATCGGAACCAACTCTTTCACAACAACGGCGATGGCACATTCACAGACGTGACTGCAAAGGCTGGAGTGAGTGGCACGATCCCCAAGTTAGGCAAGGCCTGGTCGGTGACGGCAGGCTGGTTCGATTACAACAACGACGGGCGCTTGGACCTTTTTGTCGTCAACTATCTCAACTACAGTCTCCGCACCGCGACCGCCTGCGTGCAACAAGGACATCCTGCCTATTGCTCGCCCGTGGACTTTCTTGGAACGCCGAACATTCTCTATCGCAACAATGGCGACGGCACTTTTACCGATGTTTCAGAACAATCCCACATCTCTCAGTACGTCGGCAAAGGTATGGGCCTGGCATTTGCTGATTATGACAACGACGGATACACAGACATCTTTGTCTCGAATGACACCTACGAGAACTATCTTCTCCATAACGATGGAAACGGGACTTTCACGAATGTTGCTCTGTCAGCAGGCGTCTCCTACAACGCCTTCGGCAATGCTATCGCCGGTATGGGGGCTGACTTTCGCGATATCGACAACGATGGGCGACCGGATATTTTTGAGACCGCAATGTTCGGAGAGGGATTCCCTCTCTACAAGAATCTTGGCGGAGGTCAATTCCAGGATTACACCAGCGCCGCCGGACTAGCGGCGCTAACCAGTCGCTCTACCGCCTGGGGGGTTGGCGTCTTCGATTTCGACAATGACGGGAACAAAGATCTGTTCACTGCAAACTCTGATATTCTCGACAATTCCATGGAGTTGGCGCACCGACCCTTCGCCCTCCCGAATCGTGTGTTTCGCAACCAAGGAAATCTCAGGTTCGAAGACGTGAGCGCAAGGGGCGGCGCTTCCTTCCAGGTTCCGGCGCCTCATCGCGGCGCTGCGTTCGGCGATTTAAACAACGATGGAAAAATCGATGCCGTTGTAACCGTGCTCAATGGCCCCCCGGAAATCTGGATGAATCGCTCTGAAAACAAGAATCACTGGATCATCCTCAAGTTGGTGGGCACAAAATCCAACCGCGACGGACTCGGAACAAAGGTGAAGATTACAACTTCATTGGGAATGCAGCACAACCACGCCACCACCGCCCTCAGTTACAACTCTTCCAGTGACAAGCGTGTGCACTTCGGCTTGGGATCCGCCAATGTGATCGACTCGATTGAACTCACCTGGCCGAGCGGAATCAAGCAAGTCTTAAAGAATGTCAAAGCAGATCAGATTCTGACCGTCACCGAAACCGCGCAATAATGTCAGTCCGCGAGATTCTGTTGCAGTCTCTTGACGAGGTCAGCTTGACCATTCCGATTCAGAAGGTCGTAAAGCCCTTCCATCAGTTGCGGGTTGCTTCGCGCATAGGCTGCCATTGCTTCTGCATTCAGGTCGGCATCGTTCACTCTGCCTAAATGGAAGTCAGCATCGCAGAGCATGTAAAGCAATTCCGGAGTCATCGTTTTCGATTTTGACAGCAGATCCGCTGCTTCCGACCACCTCTGCTGGTGATAACGGACTTCGCCCAGTTCGGCAATCGCCACCTGATAATTCGGGTCGTTCGCCAGTTCCGCCTGAAATTCCTTTTCAGCTCCATTCAGGTCGCCCAGCTTGAGCGCCAGAATTCCTTCATAGGTATGCGCGCCGCGGACCGTGGGCTGAATCTTCAGCGCATGACGAAGGCAGCGTAGCCCATCGTCGGTTCTTCCCATGAATAGATAGAGTTTGCCAATGAATACATACGCATCGGCGGAACTGGCAGACGTTCCCTTGAAATGCTGCTGATACAACTGCAACGCATCTGCTTCGCGATGCGCACTTAGCAACTTCTGAGCCTGACCTTTGATTGAGCTCTCACGTTCATCGCTGGAAACCGTTCGAACGAATGTCGCCTGCTCCATCATTAGCTGATGAAGAGCCGCCTCATGCTGAGCCTCGGCGGTCCAGCCAAGGCCGGCAAACGCGCGTGACAAATAGAAATGTGCCAGCAGCCGGGTGGGATCCAGCCGTAAGACGGCTTCAAGTGTGGCAACCCCCTTTTCGTAATTCTTCAGTTCGACTTCGCATTGCCCGAGCCCCAGCATGGCATCGACATCGGCGCTTTTCATTGCAAGGACATGTTCAAAGGCGGTCTGTGCTTCCTGCCAGTGAGCAAGCTTCACATCGACCGTAGCCAACAACTGCCATGCATTCACATCACTGGGTTGTGCTTCGACCGCCCGCGCAGCGAATTGCACCGCGCCCGTCAGGTCCATCATCTTGTAAGCGGTTGCGGCCAGATCGAAATCAAGCCGCGGCAGTGACGCATCCGCGTGTTGAGCTTTCAAAAGCCAGGGGAGACCCCCTGCGCAGTCTCCCGTGCTGCAAAGAAGCTCACCGTACTTTTGCCAGACAGACGGATTGTCAGGCTCAGCCTTGAGGCTTTTCTTGATGGCGGACAAAGCCAGTTCGTCCTCTCCATTCAAGTGGTACGCTTGCGCCAGATAAAATTGCGCGTCTCCGTCACCCGGAACAATCTTCGCGCATTGCCCTAACAATTCGATCGCCTCATCTCGCTTGCCCGCAGCCAACTTGTAAATTCCCGTCTTCAACAGCAGATCGGGATCATTGGGCGCGAGCCTCAAGCCTTCTGCAAACGCTGCCGCTGCCTCGGATCTCTGTCCTGCTTCCTCCAGCAAAGCGCCCTTCAACTTAATTGCCGGCACAAATTTCGGATTGCGCTCAAGCAACTGCAGCGTAAGTCTCATTGCTCCCTGTTGGTCCCCTTGATCGGCTAGGTTGATCGCCTGGTGCAACTGCCGCATGACAGTTGGATCGGCCGTCGGCGGCGAGCTTTGAGAGAAAACTGCAGGTACTCGCAAGATAATTAACGCGAGCACAGCTGCCGCCAGGAATTGTTGCGATGCGGCTGTCAACTGTGAACCTCAGCGGCCTGGAGCTCCGGAATGGCCAGATCGGCACGTTTCTGCGCGAGATATTCCTGCGCCTTTTGAATGTGGGCCGAAAAGCTCGCCTGCTTGTTGTCTACAGTCTGGGAAAATGACAACGTGGCCAACAACAGAGGCGCTGCTACCGCAATACTACGAAGCATTCGATTCATTGGGGTTGATTATATGGCCTATCTCGAGGACGGGTCACCGTTGATGTGACAGGTATGGCGAACCGGACGTATATTTTCACAATCGATTGTAGCGGCAGCTTGCCGAGGTGAAATGATGTTTCCCATGGCCGCGAGTTCCCGTAGAGACTTCGTACGTTCAGTCTTCACCATCGCTGCGGGCAGCTTAGTTGCGACTCATTGGCTGTTCGGGAAAGGGCACGCCGGCATTGCGAAGCCACTCGACCAATTTGACTACGGCCAGGTCACACTTTTCAGCGAACTGCACGAAAAACAACTGGAAGAGACCCGTGCCGTTCTTATGGGCCTGAACGAAGACAGTCTGCTCAAGCCGTTCCGCCAGATGAGCGGTCAGCTTGCTCCGGGTGACGATCTGGGAGGCTGGTACACCTACAATCCGGATTTTGACTTCCGCAAGGGCGGGGATGGTTTCGCCCCCTCCGCGACCTTCGGCCAATGGGTCTCTGCCCTCTCGCGCATGTATGCGATTCGCAAAGACGACGCGATTCGAGAAAAAGTTCTGCGACTGAATCGGCTCTACGCGGCGACGATTTCCGGAGAATACTACGAGAAGAACCGCTTTCCCACGTATTGTTATGACAAACTCGTCTGCGGCCTGCTCGATTCCCACAAACATGTTGGTGATCCGGATGCTTTCTCGATTCTCGATCGCACCACCGATGTCGCTTTGCCGCATTTCCCCTCGCACGCAGTAGAACACGACACATCGTGGCGTGCGAACAAGGACGAAAGCTGGACTTGGGACGAGTCGTACACCATTTCAGAAAATCTCTTTCTCGCCTATCAACTCGGAGCTGGCGAGAGATATCGCAAAATTGGTCAACAATATCTCGATGATGACTACTACGATCCGCTCTCCGCGGGCCAAAATGTTTTGGCCGGTCGCCACGCCTACAGCTACATCAATTCCCTCAGTTCGGCGATGCAGGCATATCTGACGCTCGGCAGCGAGAAACACTTTCGCGCTGCCAGAAACGGTTTTGAAATGCTGTCGAACCAAAGCTTCGCAACAGGAGGATGGGGACCCGACGAGCAACTTCGTGCTCCCGGCAGTCCCGATCTTTACCGGAGCCTTTCTCAGACGCATGCCAGCTTCGAGACTCCCTGCGGCTCATACGCGCATTTCAAGTTGACCCGCTACCTGCTGCGCGTCACGCGCGATTCCGGCTACGGAGATAGCATGGAACGCGTTATGTACAACACCGTTCTTGGCGCCAAACCGCTGATGCCCGACGGCCGAACCTTCTACTACTCCGATTACAACTTCAATGGACGCAAGGCATACCGGGACACGCAGCACTGGGCTTGCTGTTCGGGAACCCTGCCGCAGGTTGCCACAGATTACCGCATTAGCACCTATTTCCGCGATGAAAAAGGGCTATGGGTAAATCTTTACGTACCCTCGTCGGTCAGATGGAAAGATGATGGAGCCGACATCTGCTTCTTACAGAAAGGCGATTATCCATTCGACGAGGTCGTTAGCTTTGAACTGAAAACATCAAAGCCGGTGAAATTCGCCGTTCGATTGCGAATTCCGGCGTGGGCTCATGCTCCCTCAATCTCGATCAACGGACGCCGTCTGCGGACTCAGCCGGCTCCAGGAACTTTTGCTGCGATCGAACGGAAATGGGAAAATGGCGATCACATTGAACTCGATCTACCCATGGCCCTGCGACTCGAACCGATCGACGGCGATCACCAACAGATCGCGGCGCTGCTCTATGGCCCACTTGTCCTCTTCGCCATCACAGACAACCAGGTACCGCTGAATCGGACGGAGCTGCTGGCTGCAACACGAGTAGGCAAAACTGCCTGGCACTTACTTGCATCTGGAAGCACGATTAAGTTGCTGCCCTTTACTGAAATAACCGACGAACAATACTCGACGTATCTCAACTTAACCTGAGAAATTATCAAACCACGCGGTTTGACAGCCGTGAGATTCTTGTCTGCAGTCCGGAAACCAAAGTTAGGTAAAAAGGGGAATCATGTGCGCTGAATATACTCGTCAGACGAAGTTGGGCCCTATGCGGTCAACACCGACCGAGACACAATCGATCAACGAGAACGTGGCGCAAATATCATTTCTTAATGTAACGATAGAAGCGGGCTTCCCCTCGCCCGGCCCAGTACGCGGATCGGTAGTCGTCCGTTCCGGGCCCCCTGCTCAGGAAACTGAAAAACACGTGCCGTGATGGTCTCACCACGATCCCCACATGTCCCTGCCAGACAATCAAATCGCCAGTCTGCGGGTGAGCGACTCGGCGGAAACTTTCCACACCGTCGTAGAGATCGTCGGCGCTCGCGTATACGTAAGGAAAACCAGCACGCTCGTAAATCGCATGCACGAGGTGTGAACAGTCACGGTTTGAGCCGAAGTGTCGTGGCGTATCGAGCGCCGCAGAGATCACTGCCATCCCATCGTCCGGCGTAAGCAGGTGCCCAGTTCGAGAATGTGTTCCGGGTGCCCGCGACCCGGACTTGGCGGACGCGACCGCTGTCGCCTGCAAGCCGCAGGCCGACAAAACAAGGCCGCACAATGACGCTGCCACGACGGATTTCAGCCACGACCCCATTGGTCTTAATTCTGATGCGAAAAAGCCACGTGGACGAGATTACGGTTGTGCACGAACCATCCCCCAGTCTCTTCTGAGGGCACGCTGAGCGTAGACATGCAGAATCCTGGGAGCTGGAAAGAACGGTGCGCTAGTCGCCGGTTTGTGATTTGGTTTAGCACGCCAATGATGCAGCGGACGCGCTAGAATGGTAAGGTTTTCCTGCCACTTTTGTCCTAGCTCAGGACGCGTCGCTCTTCTGCGGACTTTTGGTTTTGAAAAAGGAGGGTCGCATGGCCCCGGAAACACCCCAGTCTGAATCGCCTTACTCCGTCAAGATCGAAACCGCGACGGGTAGGTCCACTACGATCCCAATTGTCGTCTTGACACCGAAGCAGTTGGAAAACTTCCTGCAGGTTGAGTTCAAGAGGTTAGCGCAAGAAGCAGGCGCGAAGGGTGCCTGTGTTCATGTAGAGCGTGCCGTTGCCGCTGATTATGAGCAGGTCATCCGTGAGGTTGCAGCCTGCCTGCATTCAGCTAAGGAAAAGGTGGCATGATGGGCTTTGAAGCAGCTAGCCTTCTTTTGTTGGCGGAAGCTGAAGAATAGATCGGCCGGCGCCGCTTGCGCCAGCCCCGATTGAAGTTTTGGGAGCAGTTCTTGCTAGCTGCCGCCGCGCAGACGATCATTTAGAAGATCAGGCGCAGACTCATCTGGATTTGCCTGGGGCTACCAATGGTTTTATTCACAGCGCCGAGTCCTGAAGGGCAGTTGTAAAAGGAGTTGTTGGTTGCATTGCCGGTCGCGCAACCGGTGGGCAGCGGAGTCGTGCCGATTACCGGAAACTGATTGTAGAACTCGTTTTGAGAAACGTCGTCAATCGGAATGTCGAAGCTCGCTGTATTCGTGATGTTGAAGACATCGAGCGTGTATTTCAGGGAGACGCGCTCATCGATCTGCAGCGTCTTAACGACAGACAGATCAAGACGCCTTTGCCAGGCCTGGCGGAAAATGTTGCGCTGACCGGTAGTGAAATTCGTTTCGAAGGTGTCGCCCGCGGGAATCGCTCCATTCAGATCGCCCGGGCTGAGGAGCGGCAGCGTAAAACACGATGAGAGCAGCGCGAAGGACTTCGGGTCGGTCGGATTGGAATACGCTCCCGAGGAACCCGTGACCGCATTCTTGGCGGTGCACCCCGGCGCTAACGGCACGATGGGATTTGTAATTCCGTCATAGACGCTGTAGTAGATGCTGCCGACGGCGCCGGTATAGTCGATGATGCTGTAGGGTTGGCCGCTCTGGAAAACTCCTACTCCCGTGATTGCCCAGCCGTTTGTGGCTTTCCCCAGCAGAGAAGATTTTTGCGCCGTGCCGGGCAGCTCATACAAATAGCTGACATTGAACACGTGGGTGCGGTCGAAATCCGATGAGCCGTACGCCGATCGCAGATCCAACGGATTATTTCCGTTGAAAAATAATCCCATGGCGCTCTGCTCGTCGAGTGCGTGAGAGTAGGTATAGGAAAATCCCAGTTGCAGCCCGTAGCTTAAGCGTTTTTCGACATGCGCTTGCAGCGCGTTGTAGGCAGAAACTCCGGCAGCTTTGTAGGTCTCCGATTCGGCTGAATATCCGATGTAGGGAACGCGCAAATCTACGTTGCCGCCTTCGTAGTCAGCAAGCATCGGCTGGCCATTGGGAAGGGTTATCGGGCAATCCGGCGAGCAGTTCGAACCGCTTTGCACGGTGTAGCCGTAGGTATACGACTGGGGGTATGGGGCATCCGGATGGATGATGTTCGTCGGGGTTGCGATGCCGGGTTGATTAAATGGGATTGGAATCACTTCGTGGCGCCCTACGTTGCCCACGTAGCCGATGTCGAATGCCAGATCGTTGCGCGGCTGCCATTGAATGTCGAGAGTGTAGTTGATCGTGTAGGGCAGCTTGTTCGCGCGGTTGTACGTGGCAAATGAGAACAGTTCTGCACCGTTCACGATGTCCGCTTCATTCGGCAGGTAGTTCGTGATATCCGCAGGGTTTCCGGTCGGCACGGGCCCGGGCGTCGGACCCCAGGGACTCGACAGCGAGTACTCGGGAGCAGGACAGGTGGGGACGTAGCCCAGGTAATACGTGATCGTGGCGTTGGGATCATTTTGGCAGGAATAGGCATTTACATAGGGCGGCGTCTGATTCACTCCGAACGGGCCACCATTGATGACGCCCTCGGCGTATCCGGGAGAAAGATAGGTGAAAAGTTCTCCACGATCGTAATAGAGTCCTGTGCCGGTACGGACGACGAGCTTGTCGTTGAACTTTCGCGGACTCCACGCCAAGCCGAGACGAGGCGCCAGTCCCCACTGGCGGCCCGTCAGCGTAGTGTCGCTCACGCCTTTGGTTGGAAACAGCTTATTGTTGCCGGCGATGATGAAGCCGTTGGAAGCGATCGTATCGGTTGCACCGTCATAGTTGTAGAGCGACGGGTCGAAGTTGAAAATGCGGCCGTATTTTTCGGTCAGGCCGCCGTTCCAGTCGAAGCGCAATCCAGCGGTCATGCTCAGGTTCGAGCGGAACTGGAATTTATCCTGAACGTACATTCCGACCTGACCGGCGCGGAAGTAGCGATTGGCGTTGCCTTGCAGAAACTTGGTTGTGGTGAAGTCGTCGTTGGTGTTGACGATGCCTTGTATGAATTGCGAGAAGTCGGCGGTGGAAACGATGCCTTGATTGGTTCTCTGATCGCGAGCATTGAGCTGCGTGTAGGCGTAGCTGCCGCCGAAGGTGATCGTGTTGCGGCCCTTCATCCAGATTGCATTGGCCGAAGGCATGATGCGGTTCTGAAAGACCCCGGTGAAAGCGCCCTGAGAGGCGGATCCCTGTCCGAAGTTGAGGAATTGCTGGTTAGAGATGCCCTCGGGGTTCGCAGCCGGGTTGCCTAGTCCCAATGGATCGGCGATGGTGATGCCCGGGAAGTAGGGCGATCCGAACGTGTTGATTCCGAGCTGCTGGGGCGTGAAGGGCTGTCCGATTGTGCTGTAGGCTTTCTCCCTTAGAATCCCGATCACTTCGGTGATGCTCAGATTCGGGCGGATCGACTGCGTGTTAGTCAGCGAGGCGACCTGGCTGCCGGCATCGAGAAATTGGGGAAATCCCGGCACACTCGAATACGCGTAGGGCGCGACCGTCGGATCGTGCTGGTAGTAATACTTCGCCGAGATTGTGTTTTTGCTGTTGCGGTTCCAATCGAGATTCGCCACCGCCTGGTTCGATGTGAAATAGGCCGTACCGGGGCTGATGGCATTTTCGGGGAAAACTGGCGTGGGAGTCACGCCATCGGAAAACGGAACCAGATATTGACCATTCGGCAATTGCGCCTGAAACAGGGAGAGCGCAACGGGGCTGACGTTCGCGGCGCTAATGGAAGTTCCCCACTCATCATTGGAAATTGCGGCCAGACACTGGGCGAACACAGGGTCGGTTCGGTTGGTAGTGCCGCAACCCGGTGCATTGGTCAGGAAAGTAGGATTGAAGTCCGCGGGCACCAGCAGGCGGCCGAGGCCGATCTCCTGATCGGAATCGTGCACGTGCTGGAAGGCGACATAGCCGAACAGTTTGTCTTTTATCAGCGGGCCGCCCAAGGTTCCGCCGAGGGTGTAGCGGTGCATCTGAGGAACTTTGTCGTTCGAAGGAAGGTTAGGATCCTGCTTATAGAAAAACGGCGCCGCGTTGAGCCAGTCCGTGCCGCGATGGATGTATGCTCCGCCATGAATCACGTTGGTGCCGCCGGCTGTGCTCATATCAATGTGTGCGCCGCTGGTCGAGCCTTGCTGGGCGTCGTACATGGATGTATTGACGCGGACTTCCTCTACCGTTTCTGGCGCGGGAGTGGGGATGGCTTGTCCGATCGCGAGATAGACAGATGCGGTGCTTTGGATGGGCGCAGCGCTCGTACTGGCGGCGTTGGCCACACCGGTGTTATTTACGATCCGCGCCGAAGCGACCTGGCTGGTGCTCTTGCCGTTGAACAGATTGCTGGCATCGACGCCGTTGACGAGGAAACTGTTGCTGGTATCGCGCTGGCCGTTGGCCCAGATCGGCTGATTGCCTAATCCGCTGTTGACGCCAGTACCACCGGGCAACTCGGCATTCACGCCGGGAGAGAGAATCGCCAGTCCGGTGAAACTGCCCGTTGGCAGCGGGACCGCATCAATCTGATTTTTTTCGAGGATGTATCCGTTCGTTGTGTCGACGGCGTTGACCAGGGGAACGGCGTCTACTTCCACCACCGTGCCGACTTGTCCGACGGGTAAAGTCGCGTTTACGGTCACAGTACGATCAGCCTGAACCATGACCGAGGGAATCTTCTGGCTTTGAAATCCCTGGTGGACGAAGGTCAGAGTGTAGGTGCCGATGGGGAGGTCCACGAAATCGTAAATGCCGTTGGCGTTTGTTTTCTGGGTCCGCGTCAGTTTCGTTTCCGCGGCGACGATGGTTACATTCGTTTCCGTCAGCACGCTTCCAGTCTTGTCGGTAACCGTGCCGGTGATTCCGCCAAGTGTTCGCTGCGCCCGAAGCGGGCTTCCGCAAGCCAGCATGATTGCAGCCATGCATGCCGCCCCGAACACGACTGGCCTGATCCAATTCAATATCGGCGACATAGACGTAACCTCCTCGGATTTGGAAACTAGGGGAGAGATGCCGCCCCACACCCGCACAAATGCAGAGAGCCAGGTTTTGCTCCGCTTCAGGATTAGCGAAGCAATGTACGCGAAGCTTGAGGGAAACGAAAGCGCAAAGCCTAGTGAAAGTTTTTTTGCCCCCGATTACTTATTCTTATTCCGAGGCCGCAATCGGTTACCTGATAGCCGTTGCAATGCGGGGTTTAGCCCTCGGCAACTGCCGGACTATTCATCATTCGCCGCCGCACCGCAAACCACGCGAGCCCGGTGATCAGGTAGGCCAGATAGATATAGGGCAATTTCCCGTAAGGTCCTTCGGGAACGGGGTAGAGATTCCCGACAAGCGCCAACACCATGACCAGCGCCGCCAGCCAGGGAAGTATTTGCGCTCCTGCGCGGTAAACACCATGATTTCTCAAATAACGCGGCAGAGCCACGCAGACCAGGGCATAGGCGACAATGAATCCATACGTGGCCAGCGAGCCCATCCAACCGTATACATCGAGTCCGCTATCGCCTCGCGCGGCCAGAACAGCGACGGGAAGCAACGCCGCAATTCCGGTGATGATTACGGCTGCGCTTGGCGTGCGATTTTGCGCGTGGGTCGTGCGCAGGCGGGCATGAGCAAGCCCGTTGTGCGCCATCAGCAGCAACAGTCGTGCCGCCGCAGTGATGCACGCCAGCGTGCCGGCAAACAGGCTGATCAGCGCACCTATATCAATCAAAAGCCCGAAAATCGGCACGCCTCCGATTCGCGCCAGCACATGCATGGGAGCCTGGCTGTCACCGAGGTTCTGACCGACCATGTGAAATCCCAACACCTGGGCGTAGGCGCACACGGTGAAAAAAGCACCGCCGAGCAGTGAACTCATGACCACCGCCCTCGGAATGGATTTCAACGGATTTCGCGCCTCGGCTCCGAGCGTGGTCGCACTCTCAAATCCCACAAAGCTGAACAGCGCCAGCACCAATCCCAGCCGCAGTCCGCTGCCGCTCATTCCATGCAAATGAATTTGCTCGAGATCCCAATGCCGACCCTGCCGCAACAGCAACAAGACCACGAGGGCGACGATCACAGTGACCGAGGCGGCTTCGATCCAAAGCATGAGCCGCGCCGAAATTTTGACGTCGCGATAGGCGATCCAGATGGAGATTCCGGTGACAAACGCGGCCAATAGAACTGCGGAGAACACATGGCCAGTCGCATCGCGGAGCAGAAGATTCGCGTAATGATAAAAGCCGCCAATCACGCTCGACCCGGTCGCGACATACGCCAGCAGGAGGCTCCATGCAACTGTGGCTTGCAGCCACTGCGGCAAGACCATGGAGGCATAGTTATACAGGGATCCGGGAGAGGCAGAATGCTTCGCAAAGCGGCTGATGCATAGCGCGACGAGTAAGATCGCAATCGTCGCCAGTACGTACGCGAGCCAGGTGCCGTTACCCGCCAGCGCGCAGACGAGCGGAATGGTCGCAGCCGGAGTCGTAGTCGGTGCCATGGTCGAAACCGACTGCGCCAGGGTCTCCATCGGCGAAAGAATCTCTCGCCGCAAACCGTAATTGCTACTCGCGTCGGTCCCCACCACGAACTCCATTGCTGCTTCTCCTACAGTCTGGTTGGCGTGGGATTCTACCACCCGGCGTACAAAGGCGTGCGTTCACGGGGTGCAAGTGCAGCTGTATCCTGATGTCCAACCCGCGTCGCCTCAAAATACCCCGTGAACGCGAACTTGAGTGCAATCGCGCCACTGAACTTCAGTAAATGGCAGAGATGCTACTCCTTCGGCGAGTAGTCATGAATGAAATGCGGGCTTAACTTCTGCTCAACTTTGTAACCGTCGATGCACTCATCTGGAATGAACCACCTCTCAGGCCGCTCGGGATCATATCGGAGGAGCAGTTTACGACCGATCATCTGGCCAATTAACGACTCAGCACGTGATTTCGGGAAACGCGCCTCGAGAGAAAAGCGCCCGGAATAATATTGGTCGGAAACCTTGTAGGAGAACGAAAATGTCGGCAAAACAATTCTGCCTGTCTCCTGCGTCCCCTCAAGGCTGCCGGATTCAATCGTTGCTTCCACCGGGACCCATTGCGCAGCCTTCTGCGTTATCTTGCGCTGCCGATACTGGGACGCTACCCAAGCCCCGATAGCAATGAAAACAACACCCCCAACGACGACGATCACGACCAGCAATTCCTCATCCATGCTGGAATTATGGTGAATGGGTCCGGCCCCGACAAGTATTTCGTGGCCAGTGGCTCGCGAAACCGGGTTCTACCTAGTTGAAGGCAGCGACAACTTCAAAATGTGTTGCGTTTCCGGTGGATGCTATCACTGTATCGCGATGTATGCCTCCGATCTGGGTGGGGCGGCCGTTCACCGTTGCCGTCTGGAGCTGATGCGTTTTCGGCAGGCGGAATTTAACTTGGATCTCCTTAGGCAATCCTGGTCGGCTTAGCTCAATCTCCGCACGAACGTTCTTCGCTGCCTGATCTGTTCTCATTTTCATATGGACTCGTCCCCAGCGCGTAGGAGCACCGCTAATACTGATTTCTTCTCCGGAGGCGACCCACTCGCGTGGCAGCCCCTTCGCAAAATACAGGCGGTCTTCATCGGAGTCTTCGAGCACAAGCATCCACCGAACCAGAGGCGGAATCGTCAATTGCGCTGGGATGCAGAACAGGGCGTTGTCACCGTCGATTCCCGAAACTTCGCCGGCAACCCAGCTTCCCCGCGTGTGGTCGTGATAGCGATGGGAGTACAGGAAAAGCAGAAACTCTTCGACGCGGTCGAGGCGCAAAAGCATCTGCGCATAGCCGTATGAGATGAAACCGAGAATATCGCGGCCGTCCGCATGCGGCGGCTCGACGTTGGCGACCACTCCCAGGGTTGTGGCACCGTGGGCGCGCATGCAATCGATGACGAGATCCGCAAGCTCTGCCGGCAAGATGTCGGCGTGCAACAGTTCGGCGTATCCGCGATGAGGCCACTGCTGCGGGCTGGGGCGTTCTTTACTCATCGATTCCCAAAAGGTTTCCTTTGCGCCCGCGTAGGTTCCGATGTAAGGCGGGGTTAAATCGTGGCGAATATTCTGGCGCATGCTCGCAATGACCGAGTCTTGCATGGTCCGGCTGCGATCATTCCATGTGGCCGTCTGCTTTTCCGCCTCGGGGCTGTGCGGATTGATGAGCGCCCACGAGCGCGCCAGGTCTCGCAGGCCTCGAGCCGCGAATGCGTTATTCGCGTAATACGGCAGCCACCAGAGAGACGGCTTTGACATGAGACAGGAATCTGATTCACTCCAGCCGTGAATCAGTCCATAGCCCGGATCATCGTGAGCGCGTTGCAGGCTCTCATCATGCATCGCCAGCAAGAGGTCAGCCGTGGCTGAGATTTTTGCACCATGCTTGCGCAAAAGCTCCCCGTCTCCGCTGTAGTTGAAATAGCGTGCGAGCAGCGAGAGTGTCATGCCGAATTGCGCCGTTTCCGGGCCACGCATGTTGATCATGCCTTTGGCGTCGACAAACTCGGAGAAGTAGTTATCGATGACGGCTCGCGCCATCTCCAGCCTGCCCCACTCCAGATTCGCGCATACTGAGCTGGTGAAGATGTCCTGGAACCCGTCGTACTCAGAACCGTAATAATCGCGATCGACCGCGCCATACTTGGGGTAGACTCCGCCCGGCCGTACCATCAACTCTTTGGCGAAGGCATGCTTTGACATGTCGATCCACACACTTCGCGGGAGTGAAGCCGTCGAGACATCGCCCAGCAAGTTTTGCCAATATGCCGCAAAGGCCAACAATGCCCGGTAGAACTCTTCGGCCTCAGGATCAACGCGCGCCGGAGGAAAGGCTGGATAGCTGTGTCCGTAGACGGCCTTGAGCATCTTGCCGTTCTCAATCCGCGCCGTGCGATGCCAGGTTTGCACAATGAATTGGTCGCGGGCCTCAACATCGCCGAACACAATTACTTCGTCATGCACCGAGTCAGAGATGGCGAGCACTTTGCGAACCGCAGGCATCCATCCGCCCACCAGGCCATCGAAGCGCTTCGGATTTGCCTGCCGGTTGTCTTCGGGAAAGTACTGGACCGGATGATAGGTTCGCGTGCTTCCGCTGGGAAATACCGGCATGGTGTCGAAACATTCCTTGGTGCCGACGAACGTATCCCAAGGCAGTCGCCAGCTCGGGCCAGGGTGGTGGACTGAGCCCAGCGGAGGGGCCGCCGATTTCACCTGCTCAGGATCAGGATCATCGCCGGACCGGAGAAGCTTGTCGGCGAGCAGGTCGGCAGGTGACAAACCGATGTCCTTCAAATTCAGCCCCAGGTACGGAGTTCCAGCTTCCGTGAAGGCGGCTTCGGCGCTCTTAGTCAGAACAAACGACCCGGATGGCGACACGAACGTGATTGCGCCCTCACTCGTCCGCAGATCTTCGTAGACTTTCCAAGGCGTCGAATCGTGAGTAAATTCGCACACGAGTGTGTGGCCCTCGGTGTTAGCAGCAGGCGAAAGATTGGGATCTGCGTTCGAAATCGCAGTCTTAGCAGCAGCTGCACTGAGTGATGACGGAAGTAGTTTGGCGGCGGTGGTCAGAGCTGCGGTCTGCAGAAACTGTCTTCGATCCATTGGTGCCTCATTCTCATTTGCTCGATCTTCACTCGGATCCTTGTGTCCGCGAGAACGCGGATCCACTCGGAAGCGTCAAACTTCAGGGAAGAATTTAATCGATCTCCAGTTCTGAGCAGCACAACACCAGAACTATCCCGCAGCAAAGAAGGTACTTTCTACCACGGACTTTTTCAACGTCCACCGGCGATTTCACTCAAGTTCCAGGTTGCAGGGGAATTTGAGCGTAATCGGGGGCTTTATCACCAATTAACGACTGCTTTCTTTCTAGTCTTCAGTTCGAGAATGGCGCGAATGCCGCCCACGAAGGCGTTAGTCGACGGTGAGGTTGACTGTGCCCGTGGCTGTGGTGACAGCGGAGGTGCCTTTTATGGAGACGGTGTAGTTCCCCGGTGTAGTCCGGCTCCAGCGCCGCAAGTTGACCCGCCACCACTTCCGCACGCCAGGAAACTGGCAGCAAGCATGACGAGCGTCAGCGTGCCGAGGACCGTTCGCCAGTTGCGGCGACGAGTTGGGATGCCGAAGAGCAACATGCAGGCGAGTACTGCGCCACCTCCGCTCTGCCACGGAATCTCGCCACGGGCTTTTTGTGCCAGTGTGCAACCAGTAGTTGCCGTGGTGTTGATGGTGAGCGTGGACGTACCGACCAGGGCAGGCCCGATGAGCACCGAGTTGCTCGAGCTGAAGCTGAATGGGGGGGATTTTGGGCGCCGCTCGGGCTGGAAGTCAGCGTGGCAGTCAGTGTCACAACGCCTTCGAACCCAGCCACTGAAGTCACTGTGATGCTGGACGTGTTTCCCGTAGTCGCGCCACCCTTGATGGTGACGGCGGTACCAGCAATGGTGAAGCCGCTCCCCGATGCATTTGTGACAACGACGAGAGCAATGGAACCTGCTTTACACGGCAGAATTCGCCAACCAGCGGAACTTTGGCAGCAATCCCAACTACGTGAACGCAAACTACTCCTTGACGGAGTTCGGGCCAGAATGGCGTGGTGTCGGGTTCAAAGCTGGATATGCGTTGCTTCAAGGCCACAGCTCGACCAACGAGATCACTACCCCCCTGGCAAACCCTTTCAACGGCTTCACGGAACTGTTTGCCAACACGCCAAATGTCGGGACCAGTCACGGGCTGGAAGCTCTCTATGGCACGGTGAGCAGTGCGATCCGTCCTCTGGGCGGGACCACTGAAACGATGACTTTCTACGATTATCACTCCGAAAGCAACCGAATCCACTACGGCCGTGCGTTGGACTGGCAGCTGGCCTACAAGATCAAGAGAATCAGCCCTCATTGGGAGGTTGGCTCGCGGTTCGGCTGTTACTGGGCGGATCAGCTTTACACGAATGCCTTGCGCGTGTCCGGCTACACGCAATGGACACTTTAACCTGACTCCGACGCTTCTATCAGATACAAGATTCCCAAAATCTGCAGCCGTTGCTGTGCAGCGTTGGCGAAGGAATGCCGGTACATCGAGAAGGCGCCGCCTGAAGAGTTGAATCGTCGCCTCGGAAAACAATCAGGCAAACCGGTGAGTGTTGCCACCGAGATCACGACTTGCCCGCTGAACTAATGCGAGTCTCGTCGTGTCAGCAAAGCGGGTTGTTGCACTAGACTGGCATTAGACAAATATGACAACTCCCCCCTCTGCAAGGAAACACGCTGGACCCTCAACCGCGGGTCCGGTCCTGCCGGAGCCTTCATTCGGTGAGCGAGCACGCACACTGCTCTATTTGGAGCGCGTCGGTAGCCTGTCGACGCATTCGCTGAAACAGCCTGGGTTCCCTTTCGGCTCAGTCATGCCATACGGACTCGACGATCGCGGGCGCCCGATCTTCCTGATCAGCACCATGGCCATGCATACGCAGAACCTGCGGGCAGACCCGCGCGCTTCACTACTCGTCACCCAAGCTGATTCAGGCGGCGATGTGCTCGGTGCGTCGCGAGTCACGCTGTTGGGAGACGTTTTGCCCATAGCAGCACCTGAATTGGCGGAGGCACGCAAGCTCTATCTCGCGCGCTATGAGAACAGTAAGTACTGGGTAGACTTTGAGGATTTCTCCTTTTACCGCATGAATGTGGTGGACGTTTATTATGTCGGCGGCTTCGGAGTAATGGGTTGGGTCAACGCCGGGGATTACAGCAGCGCGGAACCGGACCCCTTAGCCGACTCTGCTCCTGAAATCGTTCAACACATGAATGCCGACCACAAAGATGCGCTCGTTCACCTCGCCCGCGCCTTTGGTGGAATCGAAGCACAAGAGGTGGAGATGACATCCGTCGATCGCCTGGGATTTCATGTACGTGCGAAGACTCAAGAGGGCATGCGTGGCGCTCGGATCGCATTCTTACGAGAAGTGCGCGATTCGGGGGAAACCAGAAAAGTGTTGGTGGAAATGGTTCAGCGGGCGCGACGAGCGTGAGTCTACTCGGGATAGAATCAATTTTGAGGGAAAATCAATGTCCAATTTGGATGGTGTCGTCCAGTTCTTGAAGAAGGAACAAGACCGGTTGAGCAGGGAGCTGCGTGGAATCACTGCCGCATTGGCAGCCTTTGGTCAGACATACGCAAAGGCAACGCCGAGGAGAAAGCTCTCGACATCGGCTCGGGCTCGAATCGCGGCTGCCCAAAGAGCGCGCTGGGCAAAAGCTAAGAAGACAAGTCCGAAGAGAGTGCTCTCGGCGGCGGCACGGCGCAAGATCGCTGCGGCGCAACGGGCGAGATGGGCTAAGGTAAAGGTGGCGAAGAAAAAGTCCTAATCTCTTCCCCAGTCATAAAGAAATGGGGCAACTTTCCCCGTTACTCTAAAGCGAAGATACAGCAGTGGTCCTTGCCGTCGGGATACATGGCGACAAATTTCGTGCCCCGGGCCTCGGCCCGCGCCAGAGCTTCCGAAATATGGGTTCGGGCGGGCTCTTTGAGTTGGCCGCGGACCATCCCTATTCTTCCATCTAGGCACTTCTGAGCCGTGGCCTGGTCAGGGACAGGAAAGAAGACGTCGAGCTCGGGGATGAAGTCCGTCGCATCACCGGTGTTATAGGTGCGGCGAGGCCGGGGAAACCCGATCTGGCAATTGGTAGCGGGCAGGTGATCGATGATCTTGGCGATCGTCTGAATAAGGTGCATGGGCGCGATGCCCGATTCAAGGTTGATCCACGAACCTTGGTAGGCGGCGATATCCACGGCGCGGCAAACCACCAGGCCGCTCGCCATTTCCTGGCCATGCATGGATCCTTTGGGGTAGCGATAAAGGCTGAGCACGTTGACCGTGCCGTCGCTGGTCAGGGAGTTGAGGAATTCGATCAATTCGTCTGAGAGCTGCACTCTTCGCCCGTTGATGCGATGACCGGCATAGATGGCCTCAAAGTTCGCCTTGTCGGCAGGATTGTTGAACTGCAGACGGCCCGTCTGATACTGCTTGTACAGTTGCTCACCCGGTGTTAGCGGAGCCGGCGGGGCCACCTGCACGTTGACATCGATCCAATCCCAGATTCCCCCTGAGCTGGCAACGGCGCTGACGCGCGTAGTGCCGATGCTCCGCCCATAAAGCTTGAATTGCTGCGTAATCACCGAACCGGGCGATGGAGGGATTGTCGATCTTGATATCGAGATAGCGGCCCGTTGATTCGCAGGGTCCCCAGAGGCCGAGGCTGAGGGCTCCGCCGAGGTTCAGGTTGACAGTTTTTTGGGAAACGCGCTCTCCACTGGGAGGCCTGAAAAAATGCGCCATAGATCCTCCACGGCCGGTACGGCGGCAAGGTTGTATACCTGGAATCCCGTTCTTGACCGAAAAAAGCGTCTCGGAGTATACCATCATGCGCAACCTCGCATCGTGAATGGAGAAGTCGAACTGCTCCTTGCAGTCCCGGCTTACGCATGGACAGGGCGAGTATTCCGAGTTTCTCGCCATTCTTACAACGTATGAATCGCACTCTCGCGCGGCGAATTTGATCTGCTCCCGTTGCAGATTAGCCTGCCTTGAATCGGTTCGCACCACGATCGGTGCTGATCGCGGAAATAGTAGAGCTCTTTGCGCATCCCACGGTCGGCTGCATCTTCGGGTACGTTCTTGATCAAGCTGCCGGCGCCAACTGACTGCTGAGTCCTCTACTCTTTTAGGAGCGAAGAGTTGGCCTTCCACGTTGATGCAGCCATGGAGTCAGGAGGTACGAATGCGCAATTAGGTTTCGGGCTGCCGGGTTCCCCACTTGATGATCCTCAGATCGAGCACCGCGATCGAGTACAAAACTGGCACGAGCAATAGAGTGATGAAAGTTGCGACCGCCAGTCCGCCGATCTGGGCGTAACACAGAGGACGCCATAGCGGGCCTCCGTGACTGGCCAGCGGAAACAGCGCGAGGATGGTTGCGCCTACCGTGATAAGCACTGGCCGCAAGCGTTCGATCCCGGCATCCTGCAGTGCTTGCTCCAAAGGTTCGCCTTTTTCGTGCATCTCTTCGATGAAATCAAATAGAACGATCACGTGGCTGACAATTACTCCGATTAGGCTTACGATCCCCAGGAAGGACATGAAGCCGAAGGGAGTTCCAGTTATTGCCAGTAGTACAAGAGCTCCCACAACTCCATAAGGTGTGGCGGCGAATACCAGCAACGGTTTCACCGGATTTCCGAACTGCAACAGGAGAGCGCCGTAAATGCCCAGGATCGAAATCAACAAGACTATGACCAGGTTCGTGAACCCCTGCTGCTGCTTCGCCCGTTCTCCGCTGATCTCGATTCGATAGCCAGGAGGAATCGTCTGCTCCATCGCTTCGAGTTTAGGCATTACACCTTTCAAGACCTGCGACGCCAGCACACCCGGCTGCGGATAACAGTTTACAGAGATCATCCGAAAATGTTCCTGGCGACGAATCCGCTGAGTCTCCAGTGTGTTCTGGATCGAAGCCACAGAGAGCAGCGGCACTTTCTGCTGATTGATCGAAGAATACACATACAGATCTTCAACATCCGATAACCTGGCACGCTCGCTCGGGCGGAGCCGGGCGACAACCGGAATCTGTTTGTTTCCCAGTCTTAGCGACGTGACCGCAACCCCGCTCACCCCGGCCATCGCTGAATTGGCAACGTCGCGGTTGGAGATCCCTACCATGTTGGCGCGATCTGGATCGATGCGGAACTTCACTTCCAGACTGTCGGCAAACCAGTCATCCTGCACGAGTGCCACACCGGGAGCGTTTTCCAGGATGCCCTTCGTTTGCCTTGCGATTCCACGCAGAATTTGGTTGTCTTCGGCCTCGTTCTGAGGATCAACGTCAGAAAATCCGAAGACCCGCACCTGCACAGGCACATCAACCGGATTGGTCTGAAGTTGGTGAACGATGAGGTTTGCCCCGGCAATTCCCTGATCCAATGCATCTTGCAGCGGTTGGATGATAGCGGGCGTGGCCTCTTTGTTACGAAGCTGGATGATAATTTGCGCGTAGTTGGGCTGCTGCTGCTCAGGCGACACCGAGAACCAGAATCGCGGTCCCCCGCCCCCGACGAAAGTGGCTAGAGCCTCCAGCAAGTCTCCGGGGTGCCTCTTTCCCAAGTCGGGATGTTGCCGCGCGTAATCGTCAACAACGCGACGGACGATTTGTTCCGCCCGCATCGCCGTGTCGTTAGTTACGGAAAATGGAGTGTTGTTCGGCATCCATATGTCCACGTAGGACCAGTACTGAACATCGTCAGGGAAGAATTGCGATTTCAGCGTGAGCGCTGCCAGGCCCCCTATCAGCAGAAAAGCAACCGAACCGGCGAATACCGGCCAACGATGCTCGATCGCAAAGCCTGCGACACGGTAATAGAAACCATAGAATCCTCGGGTGCGCCGCTCCTCAATCGTAGGCTCGGGTTTCTTCGCTGGCTTCAGCAGGTAGAAGCCGAGGAGGGGAATGAATGTCATGGACGCAACTCGAGAAGCAACCAAAGCGCAGGTCATGACGATCGGCAAGCTGTAGAGAAACTGGCCCGTGTTTCCGGTCAACATCAGGAAAGGAAGATAGGCGATGATGTTCGTCGCGGTCGCATAGAGAATCGCGCGGGCGAGCTTGGTGGGACCGAGCCAGGATGCGTTCAACGGAGATTGCCCGGCTGCCAACTCGCGTTTGATAGCATCGTTCGCGACCACCGGATCGTCCACCAGAAGCCCAAGGGCAATGATCAAAGTAGCGATCGAAACCTGTTGCAGATCGATCCGTACCATGAACGCCATCCCGAATGTCATCGCCAGCGTTATGGGGATCGACAGCGCCATTAGTAGAGCGGACCTCCACTCCCAAAAGCCGACCAAGGCAATAACGACGACCAGCAGGATGGCCTCGTATAGCGCATCCATGAAAAGCCCGATGTTTTCTTTGACTTGAAGAGGCTGATCGGAAGTTCGTGCGATGACCAGATCGGGAGGCAGCAATGTCACGACATGTGCCAGTTCATCATTAATGTTGCGGCCGAACTCCTGAATCTGCTGACCCGAGCGCATGTAAATGGCTAACGTGATCGCTCGGTTTCGGTGCCATTCACCTTTTTTGTCTTGCCAGGTGTAATAGTTGAGGTACTGTGCCGGACTTTGGTAGCCCTGACTGATCTGCACGAGATCGCGAAGATAGACAGCTTCCCCCGTGGACGACTTGCCTACAATTACGTTGCCGATTTCCCTCGCTGTCTGAAACTCCCCGGATGGGTCAAGGACGATATTGCTGGTTCCCGCCTGCAGCGTTCCTCCGGGAAGCGTGATATTTCTGGCGGCGAGGATGCTCCCGAGACTGTTGGGCTGAAATCCGTATCCAGCAAGCCTTTCTTGTGAGTAATCGAGATAAATGGTTTGCGGCAACACGCCCTTGCGCTCAATCCGTGAAGTCTGTGGCACTCGCAACAACGTTCGGGCGATCAAGTCGGTATAGTCGTCAAGTTCTGCGTAACTGTATTTTGCGCCCGCCACAGCTCGCAGTTTGTCTCCGATCGTGCTGGTACCGCGAACAATCATCGGTGACCATACGTCGGGGTGAATGTCGGACTGCTGCACGCGGTTCGCGAGATAGTCGTCGAGAACCGCCTGAACCTGTCTGTCATCTAGTCGGGTTTCGCCATCTATAGCGATAAATCCGGAGCCGGTGATGATCTGGGCGTTGGTCAGAGCTTTCCGTTCTTCTGCGTAGCGGAGGAAATCCTCGACGGCTACTTGGACCCCTGCTTGTGACAGAGACAGCGGATAGTTGAGAACCAGGCTCAATGGTGGCGACGGATGTTGCCGATTGCGCGAGCGCGCTGAGTCAATGGCACGCGCGATATCACGCGCGCGTAGGTCGATTTCGACATCGCCCGCTGGCGGACTCGCCATTGTAAGCATGATCGCGGCCGTATCTCCGAAGTCGCTCTGGAACTGTATGGGGCCGGCGCCTTGCGGCAATCTCGGGTTCAGCGCCGCCAGCCGCAAGTTGATGTCGTTGAACTGGGTCCGCGTGTCGGAGACATTTTCGGCCAACTGAACGTAGACGAACGAAGCGCCGGGCAGAGAGATCGACCGAATGCCGTAGTCCGCGGCGGAGGGTGGATGCACGGTTTTGTTTTGCGCAATAGTGTCCTCGATCGGGCGAGTGACGAGTTGTTCCACTTGCTGCGCGCTAGCCCCAGGATACTGGCAGACTGCCACCGCGACCCGAACCACAATTTCAGGATCCTTGCGCTGGGGCATATGGCGAAATCCGTACACGCCCCAAACGACAACCGCAATCAGGCTCGCCCATGCGATTGGCCGATGCTCGACAAAAAAGCGCGAGGTGTTATGGGTGAGCCGAATGTGCTCGTCATCAGTCTTGATCGCCATGATTTTCCTCGCTCAAGGAGTGACCCGCACTTCCTGTCCATCAGTAAGGAATGGTCCTCCCGCCACAACGATCCGCTGACCCTCTGCAAGCCCGCTCACGACCTGAATGGAGTTGCCGTATGTTCGGCCGACTTGCACGTCATGGCTGCGTGCATAGGTTTTTCCTGCGTTTTCTTCCAGAAGAAAGACGGCGAAACCGTTTGCGATGTTTTTGGAAGAAGTAATCGCGCTCAAAGGCACAACCAGACATGGTAGGCCAGCTTGGCCTTGCCCGATGGTAAGGCTGCCAATCATGCCTGGGCGTAGCGTGTCTTTTGGGTTGGCGATGGTGATCTCCACAGAAAAAACACGGCTCGAAGGGTCGGCTACCTGGGAAATTGCAGTGACCGTGCCGTGCACGGTTTCCCGAACCGTGTCGAGCCGCAGATCTTGCCTTTGTCCAAGGCGGATATCGGAAAGTGTATAGTCCGGTACCGCGAAAGTCGCTTTCACGCGCCGCGTATCTGCCATAGTGAACGCTTTCGTGCTGTTCCCCGCGAGCATCCCGAGTTCGATATAGCGCGCAACGATCCAACCGGGGAACGGCGCGCGAATGGCGGTATCGTGGAGGGCAAGCTTTGCGGCATCCAAGTCACTTTGAGCATTCGCGATGCCCGCCTGAGCGGACTGGATTGACGCGACCGCCGAAGTATACTGTTGAACTGCGCGGTCATAATCTGGCTTGATCAGGCTGGCAGTCTGGTAGAGATTTGTGGCGCGATCGTAATTGAACTTTGCATCTTTCTGATTGGCCTGCGCTGCTGCCAGTTGCGCCTTCGCTTGGTCGAGGGCAGCTTGTGCGGCTTGCGCGCGTAGCTCGTAATCGGTGACGCGAACGCGGGCGAGTTCAGTTCCAGCGCTCACCTTGTCTCCCACTCCGACCGGGCGTGTGCGTCCGTCAGCGCCTTTGAGTTGGAGTATGCTTTCGACCAATCCCCCCGACTTGAATGACAAATCGACTTGGGCGAAGGGAGTGATGGACGTAGAAAATTTCTGTCCGACTTCTGGCGTATACTGCTGCACAGTTCCAGCGTTTACAACCTGCGTTGAGGGTGCCGGTGTTCGGCTGCATCCGCCGCTTGCAACTGTGACTCCCCAGATAGCAAGAAATGCGCACCAGCGGTATGACGAAACAACAGTTGTGATGCTCATCTAGTCTTCTCCGATTGCGCGTTCGAAGTCTGCTTTCGCTGTCCAGAAGGACGCCAGAGCGTGCTGATATTCCGTTTCGGCTTTCGAGACGGCGGATTGTTGCTCCAGCAGACTGGAAAGAAGAGTGGCCTTCTGTTCGTAACTATTGGTCATCTCCTTCAATTTTTGCTGTGCAGCATGCCGCGCATCTGCATCGGCGTCGAGGAGCACTCGCGCTTCGTTTAGAGCGCGGTACTCTTGGTCCACTTCCACGATGACCTGTTGCTCTGTGTCTTGTTCGGAAAGAACCTTCTGCTCCGCGGTTGCCTTTAATTCTCCAATGCGATGTTTCTTGTATCCCCAATCGAAGGGTTGCCAGCTCAGCGACAGGCCGATGGAGCTTGCGTTCCTCGGCAAGAAAACAACATTCTGAAAAGACAAGTAACTGACGTTCAAGCTTAGATCTGGGATGTACTCTGCTCTCTCACGCCGAATGTCGACTTTCGCCGAATCGCGCCGCAAGCGCGCCTCCCGGATTTCAGGACGCTGTTCGAGCGCTTGCTTACGAGCTGCCTCGAGATCGACTTCAAGAAACTCGGGCGCAGGCTGCACTTCGATAGAAAAGGCAGTCTGAACGTCTCGACCCAGAAGCCGGTTAAACGATTCTTTCTGCACTTCGAACGCATCCTGCAACTTGAGAAGTTGGTAGCGTTGCTGTTTGAGGTTCGCGCTAACGGTCAGGGAATCCGAGAGCAGCACGGTTTGCTGCGCTAGTCTCTTATCGGTAAGTTCCGACAGTTCAGTCAGGTATTTCTCGGCAGCTTCTGCGCTGCTGACTTCTGCTTGTGCCTGCGCCAGCTGTCGGTAAGCGCTTTTTACTTGCCGGGTTGTCTCCTGATGTTGTGCACGTTCAGCTTCCCGGGCAATCTGTAGACCGATGCCAGCCATATGCGTCGCCAAGTCCAATTTGTAAAGCTGAGTCAGCGGCTGATCAGCAGATGCGTTGATGAGGCCGGTCGGTCTTTGGGGCGTAGTGATAGTGGAGTCCCGTGCTGGAATCGGTCCAACCGTGGGGTACACTCCTAGGACTCCAGCAGGAACTGTGAATGACATTGGCCTCAGCGGGAATCCTCCCAGACCGAAGGATTTCAGGGCAGGGAAAAAATTCGTTCTAACCTCGGCGAGACTCTCGCGAGCCTTTACCACATCGAGACCGCTGATTTGCAGTTGCCTGTTGTTTCGAATTGCTAGGCTTAGAGCCTGGTCTAGTGTGAGCGTCGGAACATCTGCAGAGCCTGGTGTGGCCGCTTGCCCCTGGGCATTGATCTGAGTCGTCATCAAAGCCATTACAAACAAAAATGCCGTAGCCAAATATGCACGTGTTCGCAGGGTCAATGGAACCACTGGATAGAAAAGCGAACGACGCTTGTTTTCCGTCCCTGGATCCATATCGTCCTCCGCTCTTTGGCGAGTGTAAGGTCTGTTTAAGACCTAGCATTTTAACAGCGAACCGGAGCACTGCCAGCCGCACCTCCGCGCCACATTGCGAATATCTGGATCCTCATCAACAACCCGGTGTCGAACCGCAGTCAAAATTCATTGTGGATATACAACCAGCATTACCGGCTCGCTTCGCATGCTGCCTGAGCTGGCGTAGATTTGTGTCTGACTTATTGTGAGAACTGATTTCGTTGTAGCTACGCCTCCGGACACCGTGGCCACACTCGTATCCGACGAAGTCCAGATTACGTTCCCCGTCACATTCTGCGTTGCACCCCCTAGAAATGTGCCGGTTGCTGTATATCGAAGTGTTTGACCTGCACGCACACTCGCGGTCACCGGAGAAACTTCAATCGAGGTTAAAGGTGTCGCAGACACCGTAACCAGCGTGCTCCCGGTAATCGACTGGTAAGAAACTGAAATCGTTGCGGAGCCCGTAATCAGTCCAGATAGCATGCCGCTGCTGCTCACGTTAGCAACCTTTGAGTTATTGCTCGTCCAATTCGCGCTGCCAGTGACGACCTTGCTGGTGCGATCGCTGTAGATGGCAATGGCCTTCATTTGCTGCGTACGCCCCGATTGCACAAACGGGTTTGCCGGGCTGAGCTGAATGCCGGTGACTGTTGGATCGACAAAGAACGAGCCACCACAGCCCGTGAAAACTGTCATACAGACCAATAGGGCGCAACTCATTACTATCCTCTCCGATCGCCGCAAATTTTGTTTCATCGGATTCATTTTGTCCACCTTATTTGCACATCTGTTTTTCGAGAAACACTATGCCAAGGTGCTCTTGGTCAGCGCATCTGGAGAAAGGAAGATTTTTCTTCTTAACGAACCGGCTATTGCGGAATACCTCGATGTGGGTACACGGTACGGCCAAGTGAGCAGCGCGAACTTTGGCGCCCCATACGGGTTGCGACGGCGAACTAAGGTTCCAAATCACTCGGGCTCTCGGGCATAATGCGGAGCGGGAAGCTTTCCCGAGGTGGAGACAACTATGAAAGCTGATTTGTCCGTGAAAATACTTCTACTCGTGATCGCCGTTTCTCTCAGCGTGATCGCATTGCGTCCTTTCGTCGGTCCGCCTCCGGTTGCGGCGGGGTCCGGCGTGGTCGGCGAGTTTTATGTGGAACCCGGCGTTTCTATGTTGCGCGCCCCTGATCGGACTCAGCAGGTGCTGGGGAAGGTCGTTATCGATCTGCGCAACGGAAATATTTGGGGGTTTCCGACCTTGTCGCAAGATCCCTACCCCGCGCCAGGAGCAACATCGGGTCCACCTACGTCCCACGGATTCCTGCTCGGCCGGTTCGCTTTCTCCGATATGGACAAGTAGGTGGCATTCCGTCAGTAGGCGTTGCGCAAATGATTCATGTTTTGTGAGTCGTTTTTTCCTCGATGACGGGCACTTCGGAAGTTGATTAATACCAGCAGTCGACTGCTCAAACCAGCCGTAAGCCTGGTCGCAAGCGCCGCTGTAGCGCGATAACAAGCAAGGTCTGGGTGCGTGTCTACCCATGCACGGGCAGCAGATGGAACGTCCGGAAAGGAGAGCGATCCACTTCGCGTGTGGCTGAGAGCGGAACGCGACTTCGCCCACGCCGCTGAGTTTGCGAGTCACTACATCACGGATGTTTATGACACGGGCAATTCTGACACCCTGAATCTCTATGACGTGAGTTGACTGGCGCACTTCGAGCTGTATCGGGCGCTAAAGATGGCTGGGAATCCGTGGATTGGCTGTATCACAAGCGAGCATTCGCCAACAATCGCTGCGTCAGGTCTCTACCAGCCCACGGGAATCGGGGGGTTGCGGTTTACTTCCACTTTCGTTGAGATGCTGTAGGTCGCGAAGAGTCGCAATGAACCTTTTCGGAAGGTTGGCTGTCCTGCGATGCTGGTGGCAGCGCTTCATAAATCAACGCCGCGAATTCCAAACTTCTGTCATCAGGCGACAAACTTGCGCCTTCCATTCGCCTTTTTACATGTCGATGAGCGATATTGGGATTTATCATCGACTGACCGTCCAGGAGATACACAAGTTCCACGCGTTCGTTGACTTGCCCCAACTCCCGCCATAAGATTTCTGCCCAGTGATCGGGAAAACCATCTCGCATCCGCCCAAGACGCTTGAGCAAGGAGCTAAGAATCGCAAGGGTCTATTGAGGGATTACTTTTACTTTGTGATGTCGCTGGTAATCGCGACGATAGTCGTCTATGGCTTCAGCCAGACCGCAAGGGAGAAATTCATTCACCCGCCGAGGTTCCGGTAGGGGTGTTCGGGTACGACTGTACATGCACGCACGGTTTCTTTACATTCATTCCCTGAAAATGAAAAATTACGGTTGGACGGAGGGCGATGTGTCTGTCAAGGTAAAATCCGACAAGCAACTTGCACGAGTAGCCACCAATTTGGCCATTGGCGTTGTTGGACTGGTCGTAGTTCGGCTGATCGCCCAGTTCCTACCGATGATTCACGATGCCGGATGGATTGTCGAAGATAAGCTGACGGTGCAGGCGGGCGTCGTAATCGCGGTCGATGCTTTGCTGCTTTCCGTCTTGGTACGCTTCGCCATCGAAATCCGGGCCTATTTGTTGCTTCGCTTTGCGGCCGTTTCAAGTTTCGGAAACATGGCAGCTAGTCTGGTTTGCCTCGTCATTACCTCAATCGCCTATGCAGACTTCAAACCAGTGACGAATGCTTGGCCTGACGTTTCGGGCTTTTACCTCTGGACCTTCTTCGCAATCGCTGTTGCCTTCCTTGTTGGAATCGTTGTTCTAATCTTCCGCGACCGAGATTCGATAGCGGCGATGATTCTGCGCCAGCCCGTGCCCAGTCGTGCTGACAAACAGCACGCAGATGCGGAAGAGTCAGCGGCAGCGGTTGCCGGAAGATAGAACTACCGAGCGAACAAAACATTCAGAGTGCCCGGACTAACTGCGGAAGCCGATTCTACAGCCTTTTGGCTGCGGGGTAAGGTTCCGGTCGGATCAGATGTTTCACAGGCGCGTAGAGCCTTTTTGAGCACCCTAGCGCCAAACTAGGTAAACTGAGTCGCTGCTGGGAACATGTCCTCAAGGAAGTCGGGCGGGGTAGTCCCTGCGCAAACATTCATTCATAACGCAACGCCGCCATTGGGTCGATCTTTGTGGCTTTGTGGGCTGGCAGCCAGCAAGCTAATGCAATGACAGAAATCATGAGACAGGGGACGAGGCAGAGAACAAGCGGATCGTTGGCACTCAATCCGTATAGAAAACTGGACATGATCCGCCGCAGAAAAAATGCTCCAACAACCCCGATGACCGAGCCGACGATTGCGAACGTTGCTCCCTGTCGAAGGATGAGACGCAGAACATCGCGTGAACTCGCACCGAGCGCAATGCGGATGCCAATTTCGCGGGTGCGCCGAGAGACAGAATAGGCCATGACCGCGTAGACCCCAACTGCGGCAAGAGTTAGCGCGAGGAGGGAAAATCCGCCCAGAAGCAGGAGATCAAAATTCCGCAAAGAATCGGAATCTGCCACCATCGATTCCATCGTTTTCACATCGTAGACAGGGACTTTCGAATTAAACTCCGCGACCGCTGCTTTAATTGAATGAAGCAGGCCCGCCTGCTCTAGGCGGCTGTGCACTGCGATCCCCATGTTTGCTTCGAGGAGAGAGCGAATGCTCTCGGGCACCTGAGTGTAGGCGTAATACGCTGTCGGCTCGATAGCCATGCCTGCGCCCCAGTGATGGACATCGGCTACAACTCCAACAACAATGCACCACGAACTTCCGGCGATGCGGGGCTTGATTCGCTTGCCAACCGCACTTTCTCCCGGCCAGTATTTGCGGGCAAGGCTTTCGCTCACGATGGCCACAGGCGAAGAACTTGCCGTGTCCCGTTCATTGAACGTGCGCCCCTGAAGCACTGGGATTTCGAGCGTGCGGAAATAATCTTCACCGACAGCCCTGTATCGGGTGACAATCTCTCCCTGAACCGGAGCAGGCGTTTTGCCTTCTGTCTCGATGGGCGTGGAGGGATCGGTGCCGCTAAGAGGAAAATCACGAGCCACTGCTGCCGATTCCACACCGGGTAGAGCGCGTACTCGCTCGACGACATCGTGGTAGAAATCAGAAATCCGCGATCCGGTCAGTTGCGAAGGTGCGGCAATGCGGAATGTAAGCACATGCTCAGGGGCAAAGCCGAGCTTTACGCTCCTGAGAGACCAAAGGCTCCGCAGCGTCAGACCAGTGCCGACCAGAAGCATACAAGCCAGTGCGGTCTCAGTAACGACAAGAACCGAACGATGGCGACCAAATCCGCGGCTGCCCGAGTTGCTATGCTCGCGCAAGTCATCGTTCACATCAACACGTGTGGCTTCAATCGCCGGGGCAAGTCCAAACAGAATGCCAACCAGCACGGAAAGCAGAAGCGAGTACGCGAGAACCGCGCCATCAACCCCCGTTTCATCAATGCGAGGAACCGCGGGAGGATGGACGGCAAGTATCCCGTGTAGCAGGAGGAGGGCGATTGCTATGCCGATTGCACAACCTGTTCCCGCGAGCAGCACGCTTTCAGTCAGCAATTGACGAATGATGCGAAGCGGTGAAGCGCCGAGCGCGGTACGGACAGCTATTTCGCGCTGCCGAACTGCCCCACGGGCAAGTAGGAGATTGGCGACGTTGGCGCAGGCAATCAGCAGAACGAGACCGACGCAGCCCATGAGCATCAGCAGCGCAGGCCGCACACCACCCGTGAATGCGTCATTGAGCGTCTGAAGATAAACACCGAAGCCCATGTCTCCGCTTGCGTCTTCTCGATGCAGGCGGGCAGCCACGGTGTCCAATTCACTGCGTGCCTGTTCAAGGGTCACGCCATCCGGCAATCGGATATAGCCACTCAGCCAGTGCACATTAGGGGAGGCACCGACCCCGCTCCCGACTCGAAGTTGCAGCGGCGTCCACAACAACTCTTTACCATCAAAGCCGTTGAATCCGTCAGGCATAACACCGACCACGGTATAAGGCGCTCCATCTAGCTGAATAGACTGGCCGACAATGTTAGGGTTCGCGTTGTAGCGGCTCTTCCATAGTGCGGAACTAATCAGAACAAAGTTGCCCGATCCCGCCACATCTTCCTGCTGGGAAAAGAATCGGCCGAGGGCGGGTTCAACGCCAAGCGTGGGCAACCAGTCATAAGAGACTTCGCCGCCCGGAACACGCTCAGGCTGAGTTTCGGGTCCGCTGAGATTGAACTCCCAAGAAACGTGGGCTGCCATTTGAGCCAGTAACCCGCCTTGACCTTTCCAGTTCAGGAAATCCTGCGTAGAAAAGAGATTGTTGTTCCCGCTCGCCTGACGTTGCGAAACGACCACCAGACGACTGGAATCCCGAACGGGCCATGCTTTCAGCAGGACAGAGTGAATCACGCTAAACATCGCGGTGTTAGCGCCAATCCCCAGAGCGAGCGTGAGTACCGCCGCAATCGTGAAGCGTGGCGACTTCAGAAGTGAACGGACTCCGAAACGGATGTCCTGTAGGAATCTGTCCATAGGCATTACCTATTGCAGAAGAAGCCTTGTACCCGTGTTCGCCAAGAGGCAAAACGGATCATATCCACTGCAAAGCTCCGGATTTCCTCAGCAACGCTCTTGCCAATATAGGGATGGTTCAAACCACTGATGCCACAGAGAGGAGCGAAGATCATTCTCGTCTACAGGTGTCCAGAGGCGAACCGTGCTGTCTGAAACCGAACAGCAACCCTTGGCCACCGCAATTGCGCTATCAGCGATTGCCACAGGATTGCGGTCTGTTCGCAGTGCGCCTTGCCCGAATCGCTTTTCTGACGATGCTGCGTTTCAGAGGATTACACTTGTCGGTAGCGAGTTAGAACAATCCCCATCTGTAAGGCGTGAGAATATGCCGCCCTCGGTTCACCGCTCGACTGCCGAGAAATTCCTCATTGTCGTTTCCTGTGTCCTGTGCTTTTGTCTCCCAACGCCATCGCTGGCGCAGCGCCCCATCGCCCGTCCCGCTGGGGGAGTGGTTCACACACCAGCCCCGCCGATCTCCCACACTCCGATTTTTCGAGCGCCGATTATTCACGCACCGATTTCCACCGCTCGAACGTCCGGCGTCTCATTCGGCATGCCTCGGATTTTCCCTCGGCGTCCGATTCGCCGATTTCCGCCAGTATTCATCCTT